>NZ_BAAAZN010000001.1:0-197462 GCF_039536925.1 Amycolatopsis ultiminotia
CGGGCGAGTTGCAGGATGCGTCGTTTGTCGTCGCCGGTGACGCCGAGGGCGCCGAGGATGCCGGCGACGTCGACCACGTAGGGGGTGCGTTGGCCGAGTTCCCAGTTGGAGATCAGGGCGGGGTTGGTCCCGACCCGGCGGGCCAGTTCCCGGAGTCCGAAGTGGGCGCGTCCCCGTGCTGCGCGGAGCGCGACGCCCAGCAGCACGTTGCGGGATGGTCCTGGTTTCTGATCGCTCACGTATCGCGCCTCACTCGTTCTCGGCGTGGGGCTCGTCATCGCCGGTCTCGGCGTTGCCGTCGAGCACCACGGCCCCATCATCAGTGACCCACTTGCCCATCGTCACCACAACGGCTTTCGCGGCGTGCGTGGCCCGGTGAAGAAACACGTCCGGCAGTCCACCGACCGGTCGCGATCGTCGCCGAGCTCGGGCGACAGCTCATCGCGGAAGCAGGTGCGCTGCGGGATCGGCTTCCCCCGCGTGCACCTCGGCCAGCACACCTCGGCACCGTCCTGCTCACGCGCGAACCGGTGATTCCGGCCATCCTTCGCCCACCGCCGCACGACGTAGGCCACCGCCGTCACGTCCTCGGCAGGCAGCTCACCCGTGATCCGCATCGTCACCGTGCACCCTCCATGCAGGCTCGATAGCTGGCAGTTACCGAGTCTGAGGCTATGAGCGGTTGTTACGCTGGAGGGACACCGAAGGGACACTGTCCCCGGCCGACGGCAGGAGCACTGAATGCACGATCTCTCCGGAGATAGCGTCGCCGACCGGCTCAAGGCGGCCCGCAAGCTCAAGGGGCTGAGTCAGGCGCAGCTGGCGCAGCGCACGAACTTTTCTCACTCGCTGGTCAAGAAGGTTGAGCAGGGCGCGAAGCCGCCGAGCGCGGCGTTCGTCGCCGGTGCGGCGCGCACGCTTGGCGTGAAGATCTCGACCCTTTACGGCACCCGCGAGAACGAGGTGATCGACGAGCCCAGCGCCGAGTCTGCTGGCATCGCCGAGCTGCGCCGTGCGCTCGACGCTTACGACGACCCGCATCCCGAAGGCGCCCCGCTCACCACCGACGCCATAATGGCCCGGCTTGCCGCGGCCTCGGACCAGGTGCTGACCCTCCGGAATTCGGACGTTCTTACCGAGTTGCCGAACTTGCTACATCACCTGTATATCCTTGCTGACCAGCCGGGCCACGCGGGCGAGCGGGCGCGTTCGGCGCTGCATGACGCCTACCGGGTTTCGGCGACCGTAGCCGGCCGTTACCGGCAGGCGGAACTTGCGGCGATCGCGTCTGAACGCCACATCCAGCTGGCACCGGCTACGGGGGATCCGCTCCGCATCGCTATCAGCGCCTATCACCGCAGCACTCGATACCTGCAGCACGGTGATTACCGCACTGGGCTGAGGCTGCTCGACAGGGCCCGCCAGAACGTCGGTACCGGGACGAACGATCGCGCCGTGACGATCCAGCTCGACCTGCGCGCGGCGATCCTCGCAGCGCGCGCAGGTGACCCGGATGAGGCCGACGGCTACCTGTCGGAGGCGCAGGGGTTCGCGAGGGAGTTCCAGCCGCCAGCCGTCCCGTACTACGGCGTGGACGCCAGCACGACGAACATCATCGTGCATTGGTGCGCCGCGCCGGTCGAGAACTATGATGGTGCGGAGGCTGTTCGCCGCGCCGCTCAGGTTGCTGTGGAGGACCCCCGTCGTCCCGAGCGGGTCGGGCACCACCACATCGATATGGCTCGGGCGTGGATGCTGCACGGTGACCGTGGTCGGACCCTTACCGAGCTGAACGCCGCGCGCAGGGTTGCGCCGAACGTCGCTCGGCATCATCCGTCGGTCACCGAGACTGTTCGGGCGCTCGCGACCTCCGAACGCCGCCGCACCGAGTCACTGGCCGGGTTCGCCCGCTGGGCCGGAATCAAGGTCTGATCACACAGCAGTGCCCCACCTCCTCGTCCCGGGAGGTGAGACCTTTGTGCGTTTCACGTCCGCTGAGGCTGCCCGACCAGGGCGCCACCGAGCGTGGCGCTCCATACGCGGTCGAGGCTGGCGGCCGGCCGCCAGGACGGCCATAGCGGCGCTTCGCCTAGGGCTGCGCGGACGGTCTGGGTGTGCGCTGGACGATCAGTAATGGTGGATTGCCTCTCGCTCGTGACGAGAAGCTGCGTGCCCGCCGGGGACCCGGACGCCCGGCGGGTTCCCGCGTACTCGGGGTGTCGGTGGGCGAGGGCACGTGCCGGATCACGGCCGTGGTGCGGTCGGCCACCGTGTGCGGGATCGGCGGAGCACGTCGGCCAGTTCCGGGCTGATCAGCAGCAGCCGTTCGGCGTCGGTTTTGGACGGGACGATCTGCAGCAGCGGGACGAGCTCGCCGGTGGTGGCAGCTTGTATTGCACGAAGCTGTGGTGGGTGAGCTCGGTGAGTTCCTCGATCCGGATTCCGGTGTGGCGCAGCACTTCGACGGCGGCCCAGGTCCAGAATGCTTCGTGTTCTTCCTGGCTGAGGTCGCGGCGGGTGCCGGTCATGGGTGTACGTGCCGAGAAATGCGTTTGTGCAGGTCAGCAGACGTCGGCGTGTGGCCGGTTGCCATCCGGCATGATCGTGGCTCGTGCTGGTCCGCTTCTCCTGTCTCGCCGTCGCCCATGCCTTCGCCACGCTACGGCTGCTGTGCATGACCGACCGCGAGAAGGATGTCGAGATCCTCGCTCTGCGCCATCAACTCACGGTTTTGCGCAGACAACTCGGTGATCAGCGCGCACGACTGCGGTTTGAGGACAGGGCGTGGCTTGCGGCCCTGCTCGCGCCCCTGGGCCGGGCGACGTTGCGCCGGCTCCGGGCTGCTGGTCGGCCCGGGCACGGTGCTGTGGTGGCATCGCGAGCTGGCGAGGCATCGCCACGTGCGCACAAGCGAGCACCGTAGGCTCGGGCGTCCGCGTACAGTCGCGTCGATCCGCCGCCTCGTCCTGCGCCTGGCAACCGAGAACCCTTCCGGGGGTACCGGCGCATTCACGGCGAACTTGCGCTCCTGGGTATCACGATCGCCGCCTCCACCGTGTGGGAGATCCTCAAGACTGCCGGCGTCGATCCCGCCCCGCACCGGACGACCGTTACCTGGGCGGTCTTCCTGCGCTTGCAGACTGCGGCGATCCTGGCGATGGACTTCATCGAAACGGTCACGTTCGCCGGGCAGTGCCAGTACATTCTCGCGGCCGTCCACCAGGCTGGCCGGCGTGTCCGCATTCTCGGCACCATCGCACACCGCACCCATGCCTGGGTCATCACGCAAGCCGTCCGCGATCTGCTCATGGACTTCGAGGACACCGGGGGCGTTGCGCGGGTCAGGGTCCTCATCCGTGACCGCGATGCCAAATATCCCGCGCTGCTCGACAAGATCCTCAACGGCGCGGGAATCACCACGGTGTTGATCGGTGTCGGGATGCCTCGCGTGAACGCGATCACGGAACGCTGGGTGAAGACGCTGCGCGCGGAACTGCTGGGCTGCACGCTGATCTGGAACCAGACTTATCTCCGGCACGCGCTGCGCGAGGACGAGCGGCACCAAAACCTGCACCGAACCCACCGATCGCTTGCCGCTGCGGCACTTTTGCGAGCCCGGCCCGGCCTTCGTGAACCCGATCGGTTCGACCGCCTCGCGATCCGCCGACGGGACTGTCTCGGCGGAGTCGTTCATGAGTATCGGAATGCGGCTTGACCTGCATGGAGGTGGTTTTCGGCACACACAGGTTCCGGCTCCGCGAGGGGAGGGTGGGCGCCGGATCCGCCGCAGATACACTACAGGTTGTAGCGTTTTCCGGTGTCCCGAAGCTTTAGGGCGGGTGTCTTGTTCAACTGAAGGATGCCGACTGCTTGATTGCTGACCTGTGCACCGCTGGCCACCGAATGCAGAATTCCGTTATATGTGAGGTCCCATATTCGGCGATCTCGTTGAAGTTCTTCCGTACTGCGAGAGAACCCGCCCTCTTTGCTGTGAAGCCATAGATGGAACGTTGTCCCCCCGTAGGAAGCGTCGACCTTGGTGAGATTGTACAAGTCAATCCAGGTGCGCTTCTTGACACCCCAGCGCGAACGTTCCACCATCAGCCAATCTGCACCGGCTGCATAAGTCAAGTAGGTGAATGGGCTGCTTGTCAAGAAGGTAAATACCGCAATGACAATCCACAGCTGCCAATACTGGAACGCGCTTAGTCCCTCTCCGCGAACTAGGGAAACGCCAGCCACCAGTGCAAGCATCAGCAGGAAAGCGACAATAACGTTCATAACCTTCCCGCTGCGACTCTCTCGGTGCCATGCGAGAACAGGACCTTTGCCAGGCGGGGGATCCGGCCTATGGGAGAGTCGTTGCTCGCGGGTAGGGTCAGTGTAATGCGGTTGCTGCTTGCCTCCGAGATAGCTGAGTCCGTGCGGCGGGAATGGTTCCCCGGTATCGGAATCTGGGCGCGGAGGGAGTTCGCCTGGCCCGCTCTCGCTACCTGAGTCTGGCGCATCGGTCGTCATATAACCTTGGCTTTCTACTTATTTCGGCACAAGCCAGTCGGCCACTGCCTGGCCGCCAATTGCGCCTGCGATTCCGCCTGCCGTGCCGACAATGAAAGAGCCAAATGGGCCTAGTGGCGCGCCAAAGACAGCGCCCGCGGCTGCGCTGGCCCCTGCGCTCGCAAGCGCACCACCGACCGCGCCCCCTACGATCAAACCGCCGGAGTCTGCAACCGCCTTACCCCACGATTGCTCACCGCTAGCAGCTCCGATCGACTCGTTTGCGACCGTCAGGGCACTGCCAACGTATGGCATCCCCTTGAGTAGTTTCTGTCCGGCTTTCAAGCCCAGACTTGCGTCGTCTGGGAGAACATGAATACTCCCCTTTCCTGGATATTTTGCGATCCACTCGCGCGCCTTCTCTGGCACCTTATTGACGTACTGTTCAAATTGTTGTGCACGGGTTTCGTAGGACGCCTTATTGCCGCGCGATTCGTCGGCTGCCCATTTGAGGAGAGCTTTGTCCTCGGGCGTCATGTTGATGAGGGTGCCGTTGGCCCAACCGTCGAAGAATTGCGCGCTGGTTGCGGCGCGTTGAGCTCTCTGCAGGGCTTCCATGCGGGGATTTTCGAAGGAGCTGATATAGCTGTTGACGCGGGCAATGGTGGTGGTGCCGACCTTGTAGGCGTCGATGTCGAGGCGACCTGATGGCGGCTGGATCGCTTGGCGGAGTGCTTGGTGTGCGTTGCCTTCAGTGGTGCGTGCGGCGTCGACGATGGCTTTGCATTCGTTGTAGATCGCGACTTTGGCGTTGTGCTGGGAGACGAGGCTGTTGTACTGCTTGATGTCGCCTTGATAGGTGCCGACGGCGCGGGTCGCACCGCCCGCGGTGCAGACCTCGATCGGGGTGCCGGGCTTAACCATCGGGATCGGGTCGGGTTCGACGATGAACGGCCCGTCGACCCGCAGCCCGCCTGCGTGGGCTTTGGCCAGTGCTTCGTTCATGCGGGCGACCACAGCGCCCAGCGAGGAGGCGAACTCGCGCAGGCCGCGTTCGGTGGTGGCCGCCCAGTTGGCCATGTCGTCGGCGGTGACGTCGATGTTGTCGATTGATTCCCGGAATGCCTGGCTGGCTGGGCCGTGCCAGCCGGCTTCGGCCGCGCTTCGGGCCGCGCGGACGTTCCCGGCGGCGTGATGTCCGGCGTCGGCGACGGTGTGCAGCCAGTCCGCGGCGGCGGTGCAGGTGCCGGATGAGCCGTTGACGGTGGTGTTGAGTGCTTGTCCCATGCTGCTCTCCCCTTCAGCCATGGATTTTAGCCGTGGACGTGTATTTCGCGCTGGGTGTCTGGATCGTCGTCGTGCTGGCCGTTGAGCTTGAGTTGCCCGGCGTTGTTGTTTTCGATGTCGTCGTAGGCGCCGTTGGCCGCGTGGACCTTCGCAGCAGACCCACCCGCTGCACCTGCGGCGCCGACACCCATCTTCATAATGTCGTCCAGGACGGTCCCGACGATGGCGGACGACGCGCCTGCATCGACAGCCAGCACCACTCGTGAAGTGGTGTCGTCGAGCACCTTCTCCCCATCGCGGAGCTGGCCGACGATGCCGGTGAGCGCTCCTTCTGTGAAGCTGTAGCCACTGCCGGTGTCCCCATAGGGCATAGACATGCCTTACTCCCCTCCGATTGCCGACCGTGACGTCCAGTTGCGGACGGGCGCAGTGTGCCGGGACTCTTCGGCGAGCACGGGATTGAGCAGCACCCCGTGTGCGCCAGACTCATGCACGACAGCTTCGAGGTCGTCAGCGTCGATCGCCACCCACGGTTGATACGGGCCGCACCCCGCGGTCAACAGCTCCGGTGAGGTGTAGGCGAACAGCACTGGCCGCCCGCTCCGGACCGGCTGCAGTTCCAGCTCCACCACGTACTGGCCGGTCCGAACAGGTCGGGATGGCACGTAGAGATAGCCGTCTTGCTCGTCTAGCGGATCAGCCGGCTCCAGCGGCGGCTGGTCGCGACTGTCGGTCTCCGGATAGCGTGGCGCGAGATCTAGTATGGCGTCGAGGACTACGACGCCGATCCCCAGCTCATGGCAGACCTCGATCAGCCGATCCCGGGTGAGCTGCGCCCACGGCTGCCCGCTCCCGCAGGCGTCGACCATTCGGTCGATCGACGAATACGCCGCGACCGCGAGCTCTTTCCGCGCGGTAGGGCGTACCTCAAGCCCGCCCGGTTGCCCGCCTTCGCCCAGCGTGACCAGCACGAACACCAGGTCCGGCAGCCGCTCGGGTATGTCATCGAGCCGTACCAGAGCCTGGACGACATTGGACGCGGCTGATCGCCCCACCTTTCCCTCCCCCTGCACTGCGCGACCGTCCGTGGCCGCGCAGTCACTGTAGCGATGAGAGCAGAGGTTGTCAGCAGATCGTAAACAGTCGCCGTCGTTCATGATTGGTCTCGCCAGCAAATATACGAGACCGAGCCGACGGTGGTGTTACCTGAGCGCTGACAGACTCGGACGGCTTGAGCCAGACCCGGACCTTGCGGTGGCTACCCGGTGTTCGGGTCAAGTCCCACGGCGAGCTGGGAGATCGCGGCGGAGGATTGCTGCTTGGGCAGCGCGAGCTGGTCGAGCTGGTTGACGAGGCTGCGGTAGTCCCCGTCGTGATCAGGGATGAAGGAGCCGGCGGCGTGATGGCGGAGGTAGCCGATGAGGCCCTGGCGCAGGTCGTACAAAGTGAACGAGCCGGACGATCCGGCGTGTTCGCTAATGCCGGACGGAACGACGCGGACTGTGACGTTCGCCGTGGTGTTCAGTTTGCAGAGAAACCGTAGCTGGCGGGCCATCGTGTCGGGTGCGCGATCCGCCCGGCGAGAGCGGCTTCACCCAGGTAGGCGTTGATGGGCTTGGCGTCCCGACCAGCGAAGATGACTCGGCGCTCTCTACGCATGTTCCATGTGCAGTTGCAGCAGCTCTGGTACCGCCATCGGGTTCCAGAGGGTGATCGAAGACGCGGCGTCGTCGCAGGCACGAAGGGCCATTGCGTGACCCGGGTTGTCCTGGTCGCCGAGGATGATCACGCTCGGTTCGGTGGTTCGTGCGAGGTGCAGGATGAACTTCTTGTCGTCGCCGGAGGCACCGAGGGCGCCGAGGATGGCGGCTACGTCTTCTAGGCTGGGGGTGCGTTGCCCGAACTCCCAGTTCGACAGCAGTGCTGGGTTCGCGTCGATGCGTCGCGCCAGCTCGCGGAGTCCGTCGCTCGCGTCCTTGCGGGCTTTGCGCAGGGCCGCTCCGAGGATGGTGATGCGAGGGCGGCCATAGTTACTCAGCTGGCTCACTCGGCATGCCTTGTTCGTTGGTGGCAACGATGATTTCGCCGAGTTCGGGGTCGGTGTCGACCTCTGTGCCGTCGTCGCAAATCCATCAGTTCACGTGCAGCTCACCGGCCCTTTCGACAGGGCACATGCAGCCCGGCACGATGATCTGTCTCCATCGCCGTGACGGGTCGTGCTCGACAAGCCGGTCACCTGCGCCCCTTACCAGTACGAGAAGAACTCGAAGAGACGCTACGTCGGTAACCGGCGGGTAGCCCGAACTGTGGGTTCGGGCTACCCGCGAACTGGACGGGGCTGTCAGCCCGGAAGGCCGATACGGGTGGCGAGCCGGGCTGCCTCGTGCGCTTCGCTGCGACGTCCACGTTCCATGGGAGAACGAACCAGGGCGTGCGCCGCCGGCCGGAAACGGACGTCTTCCTGTGCATCTGTTTCGGCGGCTTCGAGCAGGTTCAGGGCTTCTTTGTACTCTCGCCGCTGGAGGTAGCCTTTCGACTGTTCTAGCAGGAACGCCACCCTCCGCTCGATCGAAGGTGAGCGTTCGTGGTCGACCTTGGCGGCCAGCCGTAGTCCTTCAACGGCTTCGCCCGACTCGACCTCGATGGAGACGGCGTACATAGCGACGTTGACCGGGCCGAACGCGGTCCAGCAAACGTTGCGGTTGCCGATGCGGTCGGCCAACGGTGCAACTTGCCGGAGATAGTCGCGACCAGCCCAGACCTTGCCGTCGCGGACGGCGGCCACGGCGGCAATGAGCAGAAGCGCGCCAGACACCGCCATTGCGTCGGAGTTCTCGACCCTGAGGTCGGCGCGCACGTCCGCCACTGCCGACATAGCGACGGCCTCCGCTGCATCGGCACGCTTGTCTGCCAGCAGTACCTGCGTCAAGTTCCAGCGCGCACCGGCCAACCGGAGGGGTCGTCCGCTTGCTCGCCGGCTCGTTGGGCGCGGTCGGCGATCGGCTGTTGCCGCGTGAGACGTGGGTCAGGCTTTCCCGGTCTCGCGTTCCTGATATTCACGTGGCGAGATGCCGTGGAAGCGGGAGAACGCGGCGCTGAAGGTCGGGAGGTGGCGGTAGCCGACGCGGCGGGCGACAGCACTGGGCTTCGCGCCGCCGGCCAGCAAGTCACGGGCGATGCGCATGCGGGCCGCGTAACGCCAGCGGGCGACGGTCATGCCGGTCTCGTCGCGGAAGGCTCGGTGGACCTCAGCGGGGAAGTCGGACACTGCTGATTCGCTTGACGCGTCGATGCGTCGCAGGTAGTCCATCGCCGTTGCACGCGCACGCGGATCGACAGGCATCGGCACCGATAAGGCCCGCTGTGCGGTCAGCTGTTCGGTGAATAGATCGACGATATGGCGCGGATCGTAGTCGTCTGGACGGAGAATGGAACGGGCGCTGATGGAGCAGTACATCAGATAGTTGTCCCAAGCAGGGGAGAATTGAACCTGCAGCGGCTCGGTCAGCCGCAGGCTGGCGGTGCTGGCGTTTCCGAGCGGCAGGGATATGGAGTTCTCGCGGATGCCGGTGGTGTGCTCCACGTCAGTCGGTATCCAGGTCGCGACGCCGCGCTGCCGCTCATAGCGACGATCGCCGATATCGAGGTATCCGCTGCCGCGATACATCCAGCTGAGCACATGCATGTCGTTGGCGTGCCGGGGTGTGCGGGCAGCGGGCAGCAGGTCGGGCGCGGTCGCGGAAGCGCCGTCTCCCCGCACCATGCGTACGAGATCGTCGGTCTGACGTGCCAAGGTGGCGCGTTGCGTCAGGTCGGCGGTGGCGGAGCTGGCGGAGAGCTTCCGGCTGAACTCGTGGGGCGTCAGTCCGAACTGCTGTTTGAACGCGCGAGTGAAGCCGTTGCGGCTGGCGAAGCCCACCCGTGCGGCCACCTGGTCGACGTCGTGCCCCGACGCCAGGAACCCCACGGCCGCGGTCAGCCGGCAGTGCAGCCGCCACTGCTCGAAGGTGAGCCCGGCATCGGCGAGGAAGTCGCGGCGCAGGGTCCGTGGGCTGGAGAGCACCCGGGTCGCCCACTGCTCGACGGTGAGATCGAGCGCAGGGTCGCGGATCAACTCCTCGGCAACCGCTCTGGCGCCACGTGTTTTCGGCATCGCCGGCAGATCGAGCAATGCCGAAGGCACGCGCGCAGATGCGGACGGGCGCGAGCTGGAACGGCGAAGGAGACCGGTGATCGCGTCCTGGGAGTATCCGCGACCGCTCAGCGGAGTGATCTGGAGGTTGAAGTGCTGGATCAGCCAGTCCTGCCATCCATCGGGAACCTCGAATCTCCTCGGTTCCGACAACGATCCGGCACCGGGATGGGGCCACAGCGGAAAAGCCACGGTGCCCGGCTCAGTGACGATCGCACGGTGCTCCCAGCCGTCCGCGGGAATCCAGGCGCCCTGCCCGGTGGTGAGGTGGAACGCCTCGGCATCGTCGATGCGCAGGTGCGCTGTGCCAGTGCGGACCCAGATCAGCAGTGGACGGCGGGGATGTCCTGTCGAATCGGACCGCGCTCCTGGAATCGGCGGCGGGCCGCTCGTGCTCAGAGTGGTCGGGAACGAACTCGCCACATCCTAACGATACGGCAGCCTGCGCACACCATTGCAAGTGAGGTTTACCTAACCTAAGCGTGGCCGTGTTACCGATGGTGACGCGCGGCCTTGTCATCCTCGAAACGATCGGAAAGGGCTGCTTTCAGCATGCCGAAGACCTCGCGCCGGCTCACCGTGCATCCACTGACCCTGCGGGAGGTCGAGGTCGTCCGGGTGGCGGACCTGACACCGGGGATGCGGCGGATCACGCTGGCCGGTGAGCAGCTTCGTGAGTTCACCTCAGCCAACGGATTGGCGCAGCCGGCGTTCGACTCATCCGGCTTCGACGACGACATCCGGCTGGTGTTCTGCTACCCGGGCCAGACCGAGCCGGTGCTGCCGGTGCAGAAGGCGAAGGGCTTAGACCTGCCGAGGGATCCCCGGCCACTGTCAAAGACCTACACAATTCGCCGCTGGAACCCCGAGACCGGCGAACTGGACGTCGACTTCGTCAAGCATGGCATCGGTGTCGGCACCACCTGGGCCTACCGAGCCCAGCCAGGCAACTGCATCCATTTCTACGGTCCGAGCACCTCGCGGGCGCTCCCGCACGATGCGGACTGGCTCCTGGCAGCCGGTGACGACACGGCGATCCCCGCGATCGCCCGCCTGCTTGACGAGTTGCCTGACGACGCGCGGGCGCAGGTGTTCGTCGAGGTCGCCGAAAATGCTCACCGAATGGAACTGCGGGCGCTGCCGCACGTCGAGGTGACCTGGCTGGTGCGAGGTGGCGCTGAGGCAGGGACGACCACCCTCCTGCTGGACGCGGTCAAGAACAGCGAATGGAGGGAAGGCCGTCTGTTCGCGTGGCTCGCCGGGGAGCACACAGCTGTGCGGGATCTGCGCCGCCACCTGGTCGAGGACCGGGGCCTGCCGAAGGAGGACATCGAGTTCACCGGGTACTGGCGCCGAGGGGAGGCCGTCGCACTGGAGACCGACGCGGCTGTGCCTGACCCGGAGAAGACGGTCACCCCGTTCCAGAAGCTTCACGAGCTGACCGAGTTGGTCCCGCCGATCGCGATCCGCACCGCTGTGGAGCTGGGCGTTCCCGAGCTGATCTCCCGCGGCGTCACCAGCGTGGCGGACCTGGCTGTCAAGGCCGATGCCGAGGAGCGGGCGCTGGGCAAGCTGCTGCGCTACCTGCACGCCCTGGACATCGTGACCGAGACCGAGCCGGACCACTACGGCCTGACGCCCGTCGGCGAGGTCCTGACCAACGAGTTCGTCGCAGACGCCCTGCGGCCCACCGGCGTGGTGGGCCGCGAGATGCTCGGCATCCACGGGCTTACCGAGTCCGTCCGCACCGGCCGGCCCTCCTACGCCTCGGTCACCGGGCAGACCTTCACGGACGTGCGGGCCGACCAGGATTACGAGGACCGCTACCTGGAGCGCCTGGCCAAGTTCCAGCCCGCGCTGGCCGAGCCGATCGCCAAGTCCGATCTGCTCGCCGGGGTCCGGCACCTGGTGATCCACTCCGGCGGTGCGGGCGCCCAGGCCCGCGAGTTCGTCGCCGCCCACGAAGACCTGCGCGTGACGATCTGCGCACTGCCGGCGCAGGCCGGCTGGCTGCGCCGCGACCTGCCCGCTGCCATCCCCGACGAGCAGCAGCGTGCGCGGGTCGGCGTGGTTGAGCAATCCGTCTTCGAGCCCAGCCCCGCCGCCGACGCCGTGTTCATCAGCCGCGCCTTCAAAGCCCTCCCCGACCCGGATGCCGCCCACGCGCTGTGCCGAGCAGCTGAGAACCTCCGCCGGGGAGGCCGCGTGCTGCTGATCGAGGAACTCTTCGACACCGGCGACCTCGATGAGCACGACGGCGAAGCCGACCTGCTCGCCCTGACCTGCCACGGCTCCGGCCTGCGCACCCCCGCTGAACTCGACGCCGTCATCACCCGCGCCGGGCTCGTCCGCACCGCGATTCACGCGGTCGGCTGGGGCACCGCCATCCACGAACTCGTGCCCGACGGCACCCACTGACCCCCCTCCGTGAGAAGCGAGACACCCATGACCCCCTTCAGACGACGAGCCGCGCTGTTCGCCGGAGCGCTGCTCAGCACCACGCTCGCACTGACCGCATGCGGCAGCAGTTCCAGCGGCACGCCCCAGAGCAGCAGTGAGATGCGCAGCTTCACAGCCGACAACGGCACCGTCCACATCCCGGTCCACCCGAAACGGATCGTCACCGTCGGCTCGGCCAATCTCTTTCTGGAGATGGGGGTCAAGCCGGTCGGGATGACCCCGGTGACCGGCAGCAGCAACCTCGCCTGGCTCAGCGCGGAAGAAAAGGCGAACCAGGACGCCGCGGCCGACATCGGCGCGTACCCGAACATCAGCTACGAGAAGATCGCGGCCCTGAAACCTGATCTCATCGTTGTCAATGTCCCGGACTTCGCCTGGAAGAAGTCCTACAACCGCGATCGGCTGGCGTCGATAGCACCGACCGTCTACATCGAGATCGACAACACCAAATGGAAGACCCAGGGCGCGCGGGTCGCCGACGCGGTCGACGAACACGGTGCGTTCAACGAGGACAAGGCAGCCTACGACCGGCTCACTGCCGAGATCAAGACCAAGTACCGGTCCCTCCTCGGCTCGACGACGTTCGCGGTCGTGGATCGCTACACCACCACGGATGAGGGCTCGTTCAACCGCGAGTACGGCGCCTGGTATTGCTCGGGATATGCGGGGGACGCGGGATTGAACATCGTCGGGGGACAAACCGCGAAAGGCACGAAGATCGACAACGAGACGGTCTCCATGGAACGGCTCGGCGATCTGGCCAAGGTCGATGCGATCCTCTATCCCCTCACGCCCGATGGAAAGACGAAACGGGAATTCGAGACGGTCGTCGAGTCCAACGCCTGGAAATCGCTCCCCGAGGTTTCCGCCGGTCGAGCGCTCGGCGTGAAGTGCGCTACGACGCTCACCTATCCGAGCAAGATCACCAGCCTGGAGTCGCTCGAACAAGGCCTCAGCAAATTGGCTGGCAAGTGACCGCACTGGCCCCTTCTCCCGGAATAGAGAAAGAAGAGCACGCCCATGACCATGGCCCCTCCTCGGAGACGGCGCGTTGCGGCGACCGCCGCGGCGCTGCTCAGTGCGGCGCTCACCTTCGCTGGCTGTAGCGGCGGTTCGGGGAGCGGCACACCCCAGAGCGGCACGTCGAGCGAGACCCGTCAGTTCCACGCCGACAACGGCACCGTCACGATCCCCGCCCGTCCGCAGCGGGTCGTTGCGATCAGCAACGCCGTCGGGTCGGTCATCGACCTCGGCGTCAAGCCGGTCGGCGTCACCGCATCGACCTTCTTCACCAACCAGGCCACGTGGTTCTCGAAGGAGGAGACCGCCGCCTATCAGTCCGCCGAGAAGGTCGGGTCCGGAGTAGATGAGATCGACTTCGAGGCCATCGCCGCGGTGAAGCCGGACCTCATCGTGATCCAGACCCCGCTCCAGGTCTGGAAGCAGTCCTCCGCGGCTTCGAACGAGAATCGGTTTCAGTCGATCGCACCCACCGTGCTCGTCGGGACCTCCGCCGATTGGAAAGCGAACGACACCCAGCTTGCGGACGCCGTGGGCAAGAGCGATGCGATCGAATCGCTGAGTCAGGAGTATGACGTTCTCGTTGCCGAGCTGAAAAAGGAGTTCGCCTCGAAGATCGAGTCACTGACGTTTGTGTACTTGAACCGTTACGCGAATACGCCTGAGGGACAAGTCGAGATGCAGCCTTCCGGGCAATTCGCGGCACGCTACGCCACCGAGGCTGGACTTAAGATCGCCGAATGCCCCGGCGGAAAGACCCGCTGCGCACTCTCGATGGAACAGTTGAGCGAGCTTGCCGAGGAGGACGTGATCATCTACCCGCTAGGCCCCGGCGGCACGCCGACGGAAGACTTCGCGCCGGTGCTCGGATCCAACGTCTGGAAGTCCCTCCCGCAGGTCACCGCGGGCCGTGCGATCGGCGTCAAATACCCGACCAGCCTGTCCGGATTCCATCAGGGGACCCTCAACCTCACCGGGCTGCGTGAAGCCCTGCGCGGACTGCCCGGCTGATTGCGCGGTGAAGGGATGACACTCGCCAACGCGTCGGGGACGACGACCCACCGAGGTGACTCGTCGTCCCCGACGCCCGTTCGTTGCTCCCCGGCTCGTCGGCGAGCGGCCGGGCTGGTCGTGGCGCTCGTGCTGCTGGTGGTCGTGGCGGTGCTGAGCCTGCTGATCGGGTCGAAGGCGATCGCGCCGTCGGTGGTGTGGGATGCGCTGTTCGACCCGTCGCCCCTTCCCGATCAGTTCTCGGTCAGCGACTACCGGCTGCCGCGCACGGTCGTAGGACTGGTGGTGGGTGCGGCTCTGGGATTGTCCGGGGCGCTGATCCAGGCGCTGACCCGGAATCCGTTGGCGGAGCCTGGGATTCTCGGCGTGCACGCGGGCGCGTCGTTCGCGGTAGCGGTCGCGATCGGGCTGCTGGGGATCACCAGCATCGAAGGGTACCTGTGGTTCGGGTTCGCCGGCGCGCTGATCGTCACGATCATGGTGCTGCTGCTCGGCTCGACCCGGCGAGGCCGGTCGGCGGTGCTGATGGTGCTGGCCGGGGTATCGGTGGGCGCGATGTTCGGCGGGGCCACCACCGCCTTGACGCTGATCGACCCGGATGCCTTCGACCAGATGCGCGACTGGCATGCCGGCTCCGTCGTCGGACGTCCCCTCGATGTGGTGTGGCCGATCCTGCCGTTCTTTGCCCTCGCACTGTTTCTCGCGTTCGCGGTCTCCGGCTCGTTGAACGCGATGGCCCTGGGCGATGAGCTGGCGGCGGCTCAGGGGGCGCGGCTGGTCCGCACCCGCATCCTGGCCGTGCTCGCATTGACCCTGCTGGCCGGTGGAGCGACCGCGATCGCCGGACCCATCGGGTTCGTCGGGCTCATGATCCCGCACGTGGCCCGCTGGATCGTCGGCCCGGACCAACGGTGGATCTTCGCCTGCAGCCTGCTGCTGGCACCCAGCCTGCTGCTGGCCTCCGACATCCTCGGCCGCGTCGCCATGTACCCCGGCGAGATTCCCGTCGGCATCGTCACCGCATTCCTCGGCGCCCCGATCCTCGTCGTCCTCGTCCGCCGCAAGAAAGCGAGCCGGCTGTGAGTGCGGGTGTGCGGGCACGCGGCCGTGCAGACCGGGTGGAGTTCGGACGCCGGACGCTGGTGCTCCGGCGCGGCCGTGCGGGACTGCGGATCGACCTGCGCAGCGTCGTGATCTGCACAGCCCTGTTCGCCGTGGTGATCGCGGTGGGCCTGCTGGCCTTGGCGACCGGCTCGTACCGGCTCGGCGCCGGCCAGGTGCTGTCGGCGTTGACCGGCGGCGAGTCCGGGCTCGTGCACGACATCGTGGTCGAGTGGCGGCTGCCGCGCGTCGCGGCGACGATCGTGTTCGGCGCCGCGCTCGGGGTCAGTGGCGCGATGTTCCAGTCGCTGACCCGCAATCCACTCGCGTCACCGGATGTGATCGGATTCTCCACCGGCTCCTACACCGGTGCGCTGGTGGTGATCCTGCTGATCGGCAGTGGCTACGCCTCGGTCGCCCTTGGTGCCCTGGTCGGTGGTATCGCCACCGCGGTGCTGGTCTACGTGTTCGCTTACCGGCGCGGGGTGCAGGGCTTCCGGCTCATCATTGTCGGGATCGCCGTATCGGCGATGCTCGGCTCGGTGAACACCTGGCTGATCCTCAAGGCCGACCTCGACGTCGCGATGGCTGCTGCCGCATGGGGTGCGGGTTCGCTGAACGCGGTCACCTGGGACCAGGTCACCATCGGCGGCACTGTCATCGTCGTCCTGGCGGTACTGGCGGGGCTGGTGAGCCGTCCGATGCGGCAGATGGAGCTCGGCGACGACGCGGCGGCAGCCCAGGGCGTGCGCGTCGGTGCCTTCCGGCTGGCCATCGTCGTGGTCGGCGTCGCGTTGACGGCGACGGTGACCGCGGCGTCCGGCCCGATCGCGTTCGTCGCGCTCGCCGCCCCGCAGATCGCGCGCCGCCTGGCCCGCACTCCCGGCATCACTCTCGCCCCCGCTGCCTGGACCGGGGCGTTGCTGCTCGGCGCCGCGGACTTCATCGCCCAGCACGTCGTACCGACCCCGCTGTCGGTCGGGGTGATCACGGTGCTGCTCGGCGGCGGCTACCTCGGCTGGCTGCTGTTCACCGAAGCGAGGAGACGCCTGTGAACACATCCATCGGTCCGCTCCGTTCCGTGACGTCGAAAGATCGCTCAGCCATTCCCGATCCCCTCGCGTCCAGCGCCTCTGCCGCAGGATCGCAAGGGCTGTCCCGCCTGCACATCGATGCCGCGACGATCGGCTATGACAAGCGCGCAGTCTCCAGGGACCTGTCGGTCTCGATTCCGGACCAGTCGTTCACGGTGGTCGTGGGACCGAACGCGTGCGGCAAGTCCACGCTGCTGCGCGCGCTGTCCCGGCTGCTCAAGCCCTCCGAAGGACTCGTCGTCCTCGACGGAGCGGACATCCGGTCCTACCAGACCAAAGAGGTCGCGCGGCGGGTAGGGCTGCTGCCGCAGACCTCGATCGCGCCGGACGGGATCACGGTCGCCGACCTCGTGGCGCGAGGCCGGTATCCCTACCAGAAGCTGGTCCGGCAGTGGACCGAGGCCGACGAGCAGGCCGTGCTGAGGGCGATGGACGCCGCCGCCGTCACCGACCTTTCGGGACGGCCCGTGGACGAGCTCTCGGGCGGGCAGCGGCAACGGGTCTGGGTGGCGATGGCGCTCGCGCAGCACACCGACCTCCTGCTGCTGGACGAGCCCACGACCTTCCTCGACATCGCCCATCAGATCGAACTCCTGGAGCTGTTCACCGACCTCAACCACATCGGCCACACCCTGGTCGCCGTTCTCCACGACCTCAACCACGCCGCCCGCTACGGCACACACCTGATCGCCATGAAGGACGGCAACGTTGTTGCCGAAGGCCCGCCCGGCGAGATTGTCACCGCCGACCTGGTGGAGGAGGTCTTCGGGCTGCGTTGCCTGGTGATGCCGGATCCGGTGGTGGGCACACCGTCTGTGGTGCCGCTGGGCCGCGAGCGAACCCGGGAACGGCCATGAGACGGACCGACCCGGCTGGGCTTGGCCGGGGACTGCTGACCCGGTGGTTGCCGGTGCTGGGTCAGGCACCTGCCAAACCTCCGCGGGTGCGCCTGTTCGGGGGCAAGAGCAGGGACACGCCCGGCCGATTCCTGGCGCGGGTGGTCTTCTCGATCCCACGGATCACGATCCCCGCCATGATGTTGGCGATCGTGTGGCAGGTCGGCGAGTCCGCGGTCCCGGTCGTGACGGGGCTTGCGATCGACCGGGCCGTGGCCACCGGGAGCACCGGCCAGTTGCTGCTGTGGATCGGGGTGCTGGCGGCCCTGTACGTCGCGTTGACGGCTGCGGCCAGACTCACCAACCGGCTGAACGTCTATGCACTGCAAGTGCTGCAACACCGGCTGCGGGCCACCCTCTCCAGGCAGGTACTCCACCCCATCCGCGGAACCGTCCGCGCCCCCGGCGGCGATGTCGTCTCGACCATGACCAACGACGTCGGCCGCCTGGCCAACGGTGGCCTGCTCGCGACCCTGCCGATCTCGAGGATCGCGTCCATCGGGTTCATCGCCAGCTCGCTGCTGGCCGCCCACCGGCTCCTCGGTGTCCTGGTGCTCGTCGGCGCACCACCGGTGGTGTGGCTGATGGGGATGCTCAGCAAGCGACTCTCCCACAGCACCCGCGTGTATCAAGGGCTGTTGGCGGCCGCCATCGGGCGGGCCACCGATCTGGTCGCCGGCTACCGCGTGATCAAAGGAATACACGCCGAAACGGAAGCAACCCGACGCTACGAACAGGCCAGCCAGGAGACCCTGGACGGTGCGAAACGCAACGCCGGGCTGCTGGGCAGGTTCCAGATCGTCTCCGGCGTGGTCAACGGTGTGTTTGTCGCCGCTGTGACGGGATTGGCAGGCTGGTTCGCGGTCGACGGCCGGTTGAGCATCGGCGGACTGATCACCACGGTCGGCCTCACCCAAGCACTGCTCCCGCAGATCCAGGCGATCGCGAGCACGTCCATCCCCAACCTCGCAAGTGCCCACGCCTCGGCCGCACGCATCCTCGACGCCCTCGACAACACCCGCGCCGTGGAGCCCGGACCCGACGAGCGGATGAGACCAGGCAGCGCGAAGCCGCCCACACTCGACGTGTCCGCGCTGGACGCCTGCCTCTTGGACATCTGCGTGTCCGGTGCGACGCACCGGGTCGAGCCCGGTGAGCTGGTGGGGATACGTGCCGACAACCGGACCGCAGCCTGCATCGCCGACGCGCTCCTGAACCCGGACGACGACCGTTACGTGGCCATAGGCCTCGGCGGGCATCCAGCGAAAGAACTGACCCCGGCGGAATACCGCTTGCAGGTGACCGTCGCACCGCACCGGACGACATTGTTCACCGGCACGATCCGCGACAACCTCACCACTCCCACCAGCGCACCCGACCAGCTGAACACAGCGGTCGAGGCTGCCGCATGTGAGGACTTCGCCACCGACCTGGATAGTCTGGTCGGGGAGAACGGCAACCGACTCTCCGGTGGCCAGCGTCAGCGGGTTGCGCTCGCCCGCGCCTTCGCCACCGACGCACCCATACTGGTGCTGCACGATCCGACCACCGCCGTGGACTCGGTCACCGAACAGGCCATCGCCGACCGGCTACGGGGCATACGGGAGGGGCGTTCGACGTTGTTGATCGCCTCATCCCCAGCCCTGCTCGGCTGCTGCGACCGCGTCATCGACCTGCACGCCGACAAGCCGGCACTCGACAAGGCGGCGGCTCTATGACCACGGCACCCGAAGCGATGCCCGTTTCCGTGACCGAGTCCAGGCTGCCGGTCGCGAACGGCCGGCAAACCGTTCGGGAGGTATGGCGACTCAGCCGCGGCCACCGGGCCCGGCTGGTCACCGTCGTGGTGTCGGGAATCGCCAGCACCGCCGTCAACCTGATTCCGCCGGCCGTGGTCGGGGTTCTCATCGACCGGGTTCACGCCGGCACCGCCGACCTCGGCACCGTGCTGACGATCACCGTGGTCATGGGTGTTTCGGCGGTCGTCGCAGCGGGCGGGACCGCGGCCACGACCGTGCTGGCCACCTGGCTTTACCAGACCATCCTCGCCAGGCTGCGCGAACAACTGGTGGGCCGCGCGCTGGCACTCCCGCAGCATCTCGTAGAGCGTGCTGGCACCGGAGACTTGATCTCCCGGACCAGCGACGATGTCACCGCTGTGGCCGATGCCGCGCCCACGGTGATCGGGGCGCTCACCGCCACCGCCTTCACCGTCATCGTGTCGCTGGCCGGCCTGGTGGCGTTGGAATGGCCATACGCTGCCGCATTCCTCATCGTCCTACCGGTCTACGCGATGGCGATGCGCTGGTATCTCCGCACCGGCCCCCAGGTGTATCGCGTCGAACGGGCGGCGATGAGTAAACGAGCCCAGCAGATCGTTGAATCCCAACGGGGTTACGCCACTGTGCTCGGGTTCGGACTCGGCGAACAACGCCATCACACGGTCATGAAAGCGTCCTGGGGAGTCGCGATCCACACGCTGCGGGCACGCACCGTGCAAAGCATGTTCAACGCACGCCTCAACCTCGCCGAATGCCTGTCCCTGGCCACCGTCCTCATCACCGGCTTCCTGCTCATCCACCACGGTTCCTCGACCGTGGGTGCCGCCACCACCGCAATGCTGCTCGTGCTGCGGCTGCTCGGGCCGATCAACCAGCTGCTGTTCGTCTTCGACATCATCCAGTCCGCCGCCGCATCGCTCAGCCGCATCATCGGCATCACCACCACTCCCGGCACCGAAGCCGGCGAACCGGGGATGACCGGGGACACCACGGTCAGGCTCCGCGAAGTTGCGTTCCACTACGAGGACGGTCCTCGCGTGCTGGACGGCATCACCCTCGACATCACCGCTGGTGAGCATGTAGCTGTCGTCGGTGCCTCCGGAGCGGGCAAGACCACACTCGCGGCTGTGATCGCCGGAATCCATCCACCCGACACCGGGACCGTGACCCGACCCGCCCGGACCGCGGTGATCACCCAGGAAGTGCATGTCTTCGCCGGGACCATCCGGGACAACCTCACCCTTGCCGCGCCCGAGGCAAACGAGCGAGAAATTCATGCAGCTCTCGAAGCAACGGGTGCCGCCGCGATCCTCGACCTTCTCCCCGACGGACTGGACACACTCGTCGGCTCTGGCGAGCATCAGCTCACCGACGCCCAAACGCAACAAGTCGCGCTGGCGCGGCTGCTGCTGGTTGATCCCGAGCTGGTAATCCTCGACGAAGCCACCGCCGAGGCCGGCTCCACGCACGCTGCGCTGCTCGACCGGGGCGCTGAGGCAGCTCTGCGTGGGCGGACCGGGCTGGTGATCGCCCATAGACTTTCCCAGGCAGCAGCCTGCGACCGGATCGTGGTGATGGAGCACGGCCGGATCATCGAAACCGGAACACATGATGGGCTGGTTGCTGCCGGCGGCGTGTATGCCGGGTTGTGGGCAACGTGGCGCAAGGGCAAGTCCCTCGGTGGTGCGTGCGGGTCGGAATGACTCGATCGCACGAGCCCGATCTACCTGGTCCGCCTGCACGACATCGCTCTCGACCGATGGCGCGACGAGACTGCCTGTTCCTTCGTCGGGCCGCCGCATGCTGCCTGGTGTCCGATGCAGACCTTCGACGGCCCAAGGAGAGCTCGCTGCCAGGCGATTGAAAGCGATCCGTGGCGAACTTGGACGGATCGGCTATGTTGTTATGCCCTTCTATGGTCTCGACGCCGCTCAGTGCGACTGTCCTGGCCTCGTGGCATCAGGTGGACGAAGCACCTACGAGGCGGAGGGCGAACTGACTGTACTGCCAGGCCACGGCATCTTCGGCGTGCTCTCCGTCGTGGCGGAACCAGACCGCGACACCCATGCCGAGGTCGAGGAGTGCGTAGGAGGCCAGGCCAACGGAATCCACGTGGAAGACGCCGGCATCGACGCCGGTCTGGACGACTGAGCGGAAGCATGCTTCGTACTCGGTGCGCAGGTTGCGTACTCGGCTTCGATGAGGTTCGGTCAGGCTGCGGATCTCGCGGGTGCCGACAAAGGCCTCGAGCCGGTGGCGGGCGTGGTATCGGATGTGGGCCTCGGTCGCCCTTCGTAGCCGTTCGATCGGGTCGGATGGGCTCGCGATGGCAGTCCGGTGTGCGGCGAGCAGATTATTCATGGTGGAAACCATGATCTGGGCGAGCAGGTCCTGTTTGGACGCGACGTGTTTATCCAGGCTGGGAGCGCGCATCCCCACCGCGGCACCGATGTCGCCCATGGTGGTGCCCTCGAATCCGTGTCGGGCGAACAGGTCGAGTGCGGCATCACGGATGTCGCCGAGTCGTGAGGCGGTCGGTCGCCCAGACCCGCTGCGGACAGCTGGGCGATCACATGCCGAGGCTGCGAAAAAGACGCATCCGGGCTTCGCGGGCGATCCGGGTCGAGATAATGGGTGATCAGGCCGGCGATGTTGGGGCCGACCGCCATGCTGAGGTGGCCCGCGTAGTCGATCCCCGGTTTGAGGAAGACGTGCATGTTCCGGTTGGCGTGCAGGCATTCTGTGTGGTCGGAATGCCTGTCCGGAGGCTGTTGCCCGCGCAGGTTGTGCCGCGACGGATGCAGGGTCCTCCGCGGTCGCGCGGTGGAAGCCGGTGGCAGTCGACCCGGCCGTTGCCGGATCCACGCTTCGGGCAATATGTCAGGCTCAATGAACGACACGTGCTCAGGTTGCGGGGTGGGCTAGACGCCCACTGTGTCTGGCTCGCTACCAGTGTCGAAAAGGTGCCCGCGTCCGTTGAGTGCAGCTGTCGCTGAAGGGTCTTAGCGGGTTCGGCTGAGTGGGGTGGCCGACCTCGTGTGGAGAACGGGGCAGTCCCATGCGCTGTGCGGTGCCGGTGCGGCAGGTTGAGTTGACCTTGGTGCACGGCGGCGCTATCGTCGAAGTGGTGGTCAGGCTCTACCGGCGACAGACCGACTCGTCCGGCTTCCTCACGCCGCGCGTGTTGGCTCGGGTGTTTCCTGATCACGGCCAGTTCGAAGACACCGTCCGGTTCTACGAGCACGTCACCGGCGTTCGGCTCGACATGGATCTCGATGCCCGCGAGGCTGGCCTGTACATCGTCGCCGTGGGCCCCTTTCTGATTCTCGATCTCGATCCGGAGTTGCTCGAACGCGCCGAACAAGCCCGCCAGACACCCGTGACTATGATCTTCTCCGACCTCGATAGCGCGCTTGCGGACAGTGTCGCGAACGGTGCGGAAATCGTTGCTCAACCGTTTGCCGCTCCCACCGGCCGCGGCGCCCGGATCCGGCATGCCGACGGCCTGCTCGTTGAGTACCTCGAACATCGCCCAAGCCCCGACGACGTCGACGAGCCAAGCCTGTAGATCATCACCCGGCCCGCATCACGCGCCCTGCCGCTCCGTGTCTGCCGGCAAGCGGACCCCTGAGGGGCGCGGGTTTTCGGTCATTGTCAGTTCGCGGATTGGCGGCTGTCCCGTCAAACCAGCGATCCAACCACTGGCCGGCCGCCAACCCGATCCCGTTCGCCGCCGTCGACCTACGTTTCCGGGTCGAGGCCGCCTCCTCCAACGCATACCCGCCACGACGCACCCGCGAACGCGCACCGTCAGCGGTTAGCTGGCCCCTGGCCAGTCTGTGGCGAGTGCGTCAGCCGCAGCACCTTTCAGTGACTGCTGATTCCCGAACAGGTTGCCTGGCGCACGCGGGTTGTTCGAGTGCGAGTGCTGCCGCCAAGATCTCACGCTTTCACCGCTGCGCTCGCCTCGTGGTGAGCGCGCGATCGAGCCAGGTCACCAGGTCAGCGAGAACGTCGGCACGATTGGTTTCGTTCAGGATCTCGTGCCGGGCACCTGGATACGTAACGAGCGTGACGTCGGTGAGGCCGGCCGCCCGGTAGCGGTCTACGAGTGGCTTGACGAGGTCGAGCTGTCCGTTTACCGGATCCTGTTCTCCGACGGCGATGTACACGGGAAGGTCGGCGCGCATCGTCGTGAGCGCCTCCGGTGCGGCCAGGCGGCGGGCCTCGGCGAACATCGCTTTGACCGAATTGCGGTCCAGGCCGAAGCCGCAGTGCGGGTCCGAGAGGTAGGCGTCGACGATCGTGTCGTCGCGGGTCAGCCACTCGAATTCGGTGCGCGCGGGCTGGAACGGCGCGTTGAACATGGCCAGGTCGAGTTCCTGGTCCAGATCGAGTCCCGGCTCGAGCAGGTCGAGCAGTGCGGTGCCGGTGAGCACGACGGCGTCGAGCTGATCGCTGTGGTCGAGCAGGTATTGCTGGGTCGCGAAGGAACCCATGCTGTGCGCCAGCACTGCGAGGGGAAGCCCGGGGTGCTCCGTGTGAATCAGCTTCGACAGCCTGCCGATGTCTTCGACGAGGCGGTGCCAGCCGTCCGGGCCGAGTTTGCCGAGATCGTCCTCGGAGGCGGCGTTGTTGCCGTGGCCGCGGTGGTCCTGGCCGTAGACCACGTAACCGACGGCGGTCAAAGCCAGTGCGGTTTCGTCATAGCGCAGGACGTGCTCGCCCATGCCGTGCGTCAGCTGGACCGTTCCCCGTGGCTCTGCTGCCGGATCCCAGCGGTACGCGGAGATGTCGAGATCGCCTGCGCCCGGATAGGTGAAGCGTTCGGTGTACATGACAGGGTCCTTCAATCGCGGGGGTACGGCGTCGGCTGCGGGTCCGTGGCGGACGGCGGCGGTCGGGCCGATCTTTGGCCAGACCTTTGAATGGCTCAGTCTCCGGCTGGGGCAGTCAAAATGATCCCCGGTCACCCGGCGGAAATACCGCCGTTGACGCTGATGGCCTGGCCGGTCAGCTTGGCCGCGCCGGGGCCGCCGAGGAAGACGATCAGCGACGCGAGGTCGTCCGGTTCCGCGACGCCCAGATGTGCCTGGGCGGCGGCCTTTTCGAACAGCGCTTTGCTGAACCCGTCCCGTAGCACGTTTTCGGCGGTCGGGGTGCCGGCGATCAACGACGGGGTCACGGCGTTGACCCGCACGCCGTTGCGCTTGGCCTCGATCGCGGTGACCCGCGAGAACATGACGATGGCTGCCATGGCCGCGCCCAGCACCGCTTCGCCCGGTGTCGGGACCTTGGCGGCGTCGGAGGCGATGTTCACGATGCTGCCGCCACCCTGCTCCTGCATGATCGGCAAGACCGCTCGGGTCAGGTGCATCGGCGGGAGCGCTTGCTGGTTCAGGATCTCGGCGAGGTCGGATTGCGGCGTCCGGTGCAGGAGTTCGGGCCGGTAGGTTGCGGTCACCGAGTTCACGAGGACATCGATCGTGCCGAGGGCCGAGCGTGCCTCGTCGACGGCAGCGTTCACCTGGCCGACGTCGCGGGCGTCGGTCTGGACGAAGACCACTTCGGCCTCGGGACTGCGGTCGAGGAGCGCTTCGCGGGCCGCGTTCCCGCGTTCGGCGTTCCGGGCGAGCAGCGCGACGCGGCTGACTCCGGCTGCCAGGAACCTGAAGGCGCTGGCAAGCCCCACGCCGGAAGTCCCCCCGGCGACGAGCACCGCGGACTCGGGGTAATCGCGGACGAGCGGCACAGAAACCTCCGGGGCGTCGGGTGTGGAGACAGTTCAGTTCCTACCTGCTGCGGAACCGTCCGACCAGTGTGCCACAAAGGACAGACCATTTGCATAGTTGGACCTTAGGGGTACACTTCGATGGCCTGACTCACCTCGATACAAGGGAGTAGCGGATGGTCGGCGTGCAGGTTCTGGAGACGTCCTACTGGCCCGCGGAGCCCGGAGCTGTCCACGACATCACTGTCTGCGAGACGCTTCGCTCCGCCGCCGCGGCAGTGCCGGACCGGTTGGCACTGGTCGACTGCGTGGCGGACGCCGGGGCCAGGGAAACCTGGACCTACGCCGAGTTCGTCGCGGACGCCGAACGGGTCGCGCGTGCGTTGCTGAAGCGGTTCTCGCCGGGCGACCGGATCGCCGTATGGGCTCCGAACAGTGCGCGGTGGATCGTTCTCCAGCAAGGGATCGCGATGGCCGGGATGGTGCTGGTAGCGCTCAATCCCGCGTATCGGGCCAGGGAAGTGGCCTTCGTGCTCGAGCAGTCCGGGGTGGTCGGCTTGTTCTGCCCGCGGACCTACCGGGAGTTCGACATGGTGGGCATGCTCGACAGCATCCGCCAGGAGACTCCGGAGCTGCAGGCGATCGTCGTCCTCGACGAGTGGGAGTCGTTCGCCGCGAGCGGCGATCCGGAGCAGCCGCTTCCGGAGACGCGCCCGGAGGACGTCATCCAGATCCAGTACACGTCCGGGACGACTGGTTTCCCGAAGGGTGCCATGCTGCACCACAAGGGGCTCCTCAACGAGGCCCGGCACGTCGCCGAGCGCGCGGGCATGGCCGAGGGCGGGGTATACGTCAACGCGATGCCGATGTACCACATCGGCGGCGGCGCGGTGACTTCCTTCGGCGCATGGGCCAAGCGGGGTACCTTCGTGATCCTTCCTGGTTTCGAACCCGCGCTCCTGCTCGAAGCGCTCCAGACCTACCGGGGCACGCACACCCTGGTCGTCCCGACCATGCTGATCGCGATGCTGGACCACCCGGATCGCACGCGGCGGGATCTGTCGAGCCTCCAGGCCATCCTGAGCGGGGCCGCATCGGTGCCCGCGTCGCTGGTGCGCAAGACCCAGAAAGAGCTGAACTGCCAGTTCACGATTTTGTTCGGGCAGACCGAAGCGCACGGCGTCGTCAGCCAGACCAGGGTCACCGACTCGCCCGACGACCAAGCGGAAACGGTGGGGCAGCCGCTGCCGCAGCTGGAGGTGAAGATCGCGGACCCGGAGACGGGGGACCCGGTGCCGTTGAATGAAGCGGGGGAGATCTGCTGCCGCGGCTACCAGAACATGCTCGGCTACTACCGGATGGAGGCCGCGACGAGTGCGGCGATCGACGAGGACGGCTGGCTTCATCTCGGCGACCTCGGATCGATGGATGAGCGCGGTTTCGTCAAGATCCGCGGCCGGATCAAAGACATGATCATCCGGGGCGGGATGAATATCTACCCGGCCGAGATCGAGGCCGCGCTGGGGGACCATCCGGCCGTGGAGTACGCCGCGGTCATCGGCGTGCCCGATGATAAGTGGGGCGAGCAGATCGGCGCCGTGGTCAAGCTGCGGCGCGGTGCCGAACGGCCTTCGGTGGAGGAGCTCACCGGCTACCTGCGGACAGAGATCGCGCCGCACAAGACCCCGGTCTATTGGTCCTTCGTGGCGGAGATGCCGACCACACCGAGCGGCAAGATCCAAAAATTCGTCCTGCGTCAGCAGGCCGAGGAAGGCACGCTCAGTTTCGACTTCGTGAGGTCCGCGCGCGCCGACAACGTAGGAGCGCAGGCTTGACTGCCTCCGTGGGAACCATCGGTCGAGTTCAGCTGGTGCAGTTGCCCGGCAAGACTTGCCCGGTTGCGAGAAAATCGCGGGTTCGGTCCATGCGACAGCGTTGCCGGCAGGGGCGGCTGATCTCCGGGAAGGATGTCCGACCGCAGTTTCCCCGTTGGTGCCGGGCATCGCTCGCAGCGGTGGTCCGCGCTGCCGGGTGAGAACAGTTCGGCAGCCGGGGCAGCGTCGCCTCGGCTGCCGAACACGATTGCGGAGCGGCCTCCGGGCTGGTGCGGATCAGCTCCGGCGAACCGCAATCGACGCACCGAGATGCACCGCCCCGCCCGCGGTTCCGTCGCAGCCCGCGCAGGAGTGGCCCGGAGCCGAATGGGCGCTCGGGAACAACGCAATTTCGGTGTCGGCGTCCTGGCCCGGCGGTGGGCCGGTGGGCCGGTGGGCCGATTCGAGAGCCAGCAGCGCGGCTCCGTATGCGCCGGTGATCTGCGGGTGCTCCGGCACCCGGACCTCCATGCCGAGCGCACTCGCCAGGAAGTCGACAGCGGCTGGGTTCTGCGCCACGCCGCCGGTCATGACGATCGGGGCGTGCCGCCCGACCTGGGCCACCAGTGCGAGCGTCCGGCCGGCGATCGCGCGGTGCACGGAGGCCGCGATGTCCGGGGTGGGCAGCCCCTCCGCCAGCATGGAGACGATCTCGGTCTCCGCGAACGTCGCGCACATGCTGCTGACTTCGAGGTCGGCCGTGCCTTGCGCCGCCAGGTCGCCCAGGTGCTCGATGTCGCATTCGAGCGCGCGAGCGAGCACCTCGTAGAAGCGGCCGGTGCCGCTCGCGCATCGGTCGTTCATGGCGAAGTCGTTGACCAGGCCGTCGTCGTCGACGGTGATCGCCTTGCTGTCCTGGCCGCCGATGTCGATGATCAGCTTGACGCCAGGGCACATCGCGGCGGTTCCCCTGGCGTGGCAGGTGATTTCGGTGAAAGTGCGGTGCGCGCCGGGCACGAGCTTGCGCCCGTACCCGGTCGACACCGTTCCCGAGATCTCCGTTTCGCCGATCCCGGCCTGCGCGAGCGCCAGGTCGACGGCCCGCTGCATGCCCTGGCGGCTCACTGCGCCCATCTGGACGACGCTGGTGCCGAGCATCGCGCCGTCGTCGTTGACGACCACGGCCTTCGCGGTGGTCGAGCCGAGGTCTACGCCGAGGTGATGGCCGGTCATGCGAACGCGCTGAACCCGTCGGGCAGCGATCCGCGCTCGCGGCGCACGTCGATCGCTTCCAGCATGGCCACGAGGCGGCTCTCGAGGATGCCGTCCTTGTAGAACGCCGCGTCCGCGACGTCGCCTTCGAAGAAGATGGACGGGATGCCGAGCTTGTCTTGCGCGGACTTGGCCAGGAGCCGCTGCGGTCCGGTGAAGGCGCGGCAGGTGCGGGTGGAGTGGAACACGAGACCGTCGAGGCCGTACTCCTCGCAGTCGCGCAAGGTCAGGTATTCCAGCGTTTTCGCGCCGTGGTTGGTGGGGCAGAGGAGGTAGTGCTGCGCCATGCCCATGATCGGGTCGCTGGTGTCGATCAGGTGCGGTTCCTGCCAGAACGCGTTCTGGATGTAGCGGCCGGCCAGCACCGCGACGCCGTGCTCGGCGAATTTGCGGGACAGGTAGCCGAGCTTGTTCCAGTTCATGATGCCGTCGAAGTAGAGGCGGTATTTTTCGTCCTTGACCGCGGAGACTCCGTTGTCGATCCGGCCCTGGATTTCGTCGCGCACCGCGGCGAAATAGTCTACGAGAGCCTGGTTCCCCGGAAGGAAGTTGATGGGCGCGACGCTGGCGATCCAGTCCCAGAAGGTGGCCGGGGCCGGTTTGGCCTTGCACAGGTCGAGTCCTTCGCGCCGCAGTTCGGCGGCCCGTTTGATGTAGGTCATGCTTTCGCTCAGCGCGTCGTAATCGAACGGGCGGCCGGTCCGCTGCTCCAGGAAGCCGATGAGTTCCCGCAGCTGGCTCGCCACGAACCGGGAGGCTTGCTCCCATTCGTCGCCGCGGAGGTAGCCGGAGTCCGGTTTGTTGCCCCAGAGGAACGGGTGGGAGATGTTGAAGATCGGCAGTTCCTTGCCGAAGACGCGGTAGGAGATCCCATCCCACTGCTGGCCGGTGCTGCATCCGGCGTAGTTGTTGACGAAGAAGTCCGGCGCGGGCAGTTTCGCCGCGAGCACTTCCTGGTCATGGGCGCCGACGACGCCGGTCTGATCGCCCTCAGTGCCCTGCAGGGTGAGCACGGAACACCCGAGGTGCGTGCGGGAATACGAGCACAGCTCGGCGTTGTAGCCGTATTCCGCGCCGGCCAGCTGAGCCGGGCCTTCGAGCCGCTGTGCCGCCAGGCGCGCGGCGAACGCCTCGCCGTGGCACCAGGCCAGCCCGGCGGCCTGGAACATCGGGTTGAGCGCCCCGCCGTTGTACCAGACGATCTGCTTGCCCTGCTCGCGCGCGGTGAAGAGGTCTTCCCAGTAGTCGGCGATCAGCTTGCCGCCGACCCGTGTGATGCCGAGGCGGTTACTTTTGTCCTCGACCGGCTTTTCGATGCTTTCCAGCATTTCAGTCGTCTCCCGTGGTTGGTGTTTCAGACGTGGACGGGCCGGCGGCGGAGCGCGCGCTCGACCAATGCCTCGATGCGGGTGCGGAAGGACTCCAGCGGCATTCCCTCGTGCTCGGTTTCGAGCTGCAGCTGCGGGATGCCGGTGGCTTCGAGGGCTTTGCGGAGTTCCGGGTAGTACAGCATGTGCGGTTCGCAGAACTTCGGCACGAGGTGGATGACGGCTTCGGCGCCGTTGTGCCGCACGGCGTCGAGAAGGTAGGTGTCCCAGTCGGCGTCCTGCTGCACCCGGGTCGGGCACGGGATCGAGACGTTGCGCTGTGCGTACCACTCGGCCAGTGCGGCGATCGGATCGCCTTCCTCCGGGACATCTGTGGAGACGTAACGCCTTCCGTGATAGAGATCGTCGTCGATCACGATCGTCCCGCTGTCTTCGATCACTTCGAGCAGCTCGCGTCGCGGTGCGTGACAGAGATGGCCGGACAGGTGCACGCGCACGCGGTCGTCGCGGTCGGCGCGGGGGAGTCCCGCTAGCGCTTTGAGCAGGAGCGCGTGGTGTTCAACGGGGTCCATGACCATGCTCGAGACGATGATGTCCTGGAGCTGGACCGGACTGAGCGCGGCCCCACCCGCGCTGCGGGTGTCGAGCAGCTGCCGGACCAGGCGGCGGCCGCGGTTGAATGCTTCGATGCTTTCGGCCAGTGTGCCGTTTTCGACCGCGTTCCCGGTGAAGCGTTCGATTTCGGCCCGGATCTCCGCCATCGTCTCGGTGACTTTGGCCGGAGCCCACGAATCGTTCATCGACGAGTTCAGCATGCCGAGGAACACCGTGGTGTCCGGCTTGAGGGTCCGGGCGATTTCGGCCGCGCCGATCAGCTGGATGCAGTGGTCTGCGGTGAAGACGGCGTCGTAGAGGTCGAACCGGCCGGTAGCCACCTGGTCGGCGAGATTGCGCGTGTACCCACAGTAGAACTCGGCCAGCAGCGCCCGGCCTTCGGTGATCGGCTGCTGGTCGTCCTGCACGATCACCGGCAGCGCGCCGGCGGCGTGCGCAAGTTCTCTCGGAAAGTTCATGGGCAGGACGGCGAGCACGGCGCCGCCGGGATGTCCGGCTCGCCACCGCTCGACGTAGGCGCGCGGATCGCGGGCCACGCCGACGAGTCGTTCCATGGCCTCGGAAGCCGCGTCGGTCATGAGCATGGTTCCTCTCCTGGGTTTTGTCAGATACTCTACGCCGCGTGTAACTGAGACACAATGAATGTAATTAGTCAGCAGGATTAAGTGAGGAGGCTGTCGTGTCGTCTGCGTTGCCGATCGTCAACCGCTACACCCGGCTCGTGGGTATCGAGCACCCGATCGTCCAGGAAGGTCTCGGGCCGTTCCGCACCCCGAAGCTTGCCGCTGCTGTGTCCAACGCGGGCGGTCTCGGTACTGTCTCGATGCCCGGCATGCCCGAGGACATCTCGGAGGGTGCGCGCACCTTCCGAGCGCACATCGAGGAGTGCGCCTCGCTCACGGACCGGCCATTCGCGGTGAACATCCCGGTCGGAGTTGACAGCAAAGGGGAGGTGCTTCCCTTTACTGACGTGTATATCCGCACGGCGCTGGAGGCTCGCGAAGCCGACCCGGTGATCGCGCGGCGGCTGCGGGTGCTGACGACCTCGGCCGGTTTCCCCGGCGGTTACGTCGCTGCGATCAAGGACGCGGGCATGGTGCATCAGCACAAGGTGGGCTCGACACGGCAAGCGGTCAAAGCCGAGGCTGCGGGAGTCGACGTGGTGATCGCGGCAGGGTTCGAGATGGGCGGCCACGCTCCGAGCAAGGCAGTGCACACCTTCGTTCTCATCCCGAACGTCACCGAGGCGGTTGGGGTGCCAGTGCTGCTCACCGGCGGCGCCAGGGATGCCCGCGGGCTCGCCGCCGCTCTCGCGCTCGGGGCCGAGGGGGTTGCGATGGGGACGCGATTCATCACCAGCACTGCCAATTCCGACTGGCATCCGGCGTATGTCCAGGCGTTGCTGAACGCGGACGAAGGCGACGATGTCGCGTTCGACGGCGTGTACGGCCCTTGCCGCGGCCTGCGGAACGCGGCGTCCCGGCAGCTGACCGAGGCGGCCGGGCATCGCGACGGCGAGGTGGACCAGGTCGAGCTGACCCGGTGGAAGATCGAATCGATGCAGCGTGCGCAGACCGAGGGCGATGTCACGAACAGCCTGGTGATGACCGGGCAGGTGGCCGCCGCGATCCGTGACCTCGTGGACGTCGCCGAGTTCGTCCCCCGGATGGCCACCGAGGCTGCCGAAATCCTGCGGTCGCTGGCGAACCGGCTGGGCGGCAGCGTCGGCGAGCCGGTCCCCGCGAGCGCGGACCGGTGAAGAAGAGCACCGCTTCTCCAGCTCGGCGTAATGGTATGTTTGGTCAGTCCGTTCTGATGCGAGACGGCTTTCCGGGCCGAGGCCGGGGAGAGGGGCGGCGTGGTGACGACGAGGCGGAGCCCGGCGCTCGAAGTCGGCGTGGCGGTGAACGACGAGCTGCTGATCGCCGACGGGCCGAGACGCCGCGGGCTGGTAAATCACATCGCCGAAGCCGGGCTCGGGCATGTCACGGTCGGCGATCACATCAGCTTTCACGGCGGCACGGGGTTCGACGGGATGGTCGCCGCGACGTCAGTCCTGGCCGGGCACGACTCGCTGCGTGCGGTGATCGGCGTCTACCAGCTGGCATTGCGCCACCCCATGGCGGCCGCACGTCAGGTGGCCACGTTGTCCCAGATCGCCCCCGGTCGTCTCGTGCTCGGGGCCGGAGTCGGCGGCGAGGACCGCAGCGAGGTCGCCAACGCGGGAGTTGATCCGCGCACACGGGGCCGGCGGCTGGACGAGGCGCTGAGCGTGCTGCGGCGCCTTGCCGACGGCGAACCGGTGGACCACGAAGGCGAGTTCTTCCGCCTGCGGGACGCGCGGATCCTCCCCGCGCCGGCTCCGCGGGTGCCGATCGTGATCGGCGGCTCCGGGGACGTGGCGGTGCGGCGCACCGCGGAACACGGCGACGGTTGGATGGGGATCTTCTGCTCGGCGAGGCGATTCGAGGACACGGTCCGGAAGATCCGGGCGGCCGCGGAGACGCGGCACCGGGAGGTCTCGTGGTTCGGCCTCAGCATGTGGGTGGGCCTGGGGCGGGCCGACCTGGCCGCACAGCGGCTGCTCGGCGAACGGATGCAGTCGCTCTACCGCCTGCCCCCGGAGAAGTTCCGGCATCTCACCGCCGCGGGCACGCCGGCGACGGTCGCCGCGGCGCTGAAGCCGTACATCGACGCCGGGGCGCGGCAGCTGACCCTGGTCGTCGCGGCGGAATCGGTGCACGACGGGATAGAGATGGCCGGAGAGGTCCGCGACCTGCTGGGCATCCCGTCCGCCGGGCGGGGCTGAATCCGATGCGGGCGGCGGTTCAGCGCCAGTACGGCGGTCCTGGTGTCCTCGAGACGACCGGGCTGGCCGACCCCCGGCCCGACCGGGCCCACGCGGTGATCGAGGTGCGCGCAGCCGCGCTCAACTGGCATGACGTCCTGGTCCGCCGCGGGCAGTACGGTTCTCCGCTGCCGCACGTTCCCGGCGCCGACGGGGCGGGTGTCGACAGCGAGACCGGTGCCGAGGTGGTCGTGCTTCCTTCGCTTCGGTGGGGCGACGAGGAATCGGCACCGGGGCCGGACTGGGAAATCCTGGGGGACCGCAGACACGGCACGTACGCGGAAAAGGTCCGGGTGCCGCGCGATTGTGTCTTCCCGAAACCGGCGGCCCTGACGTGGGCTCAAGCGGCCGCTCTTCCCCTGGTAGGTCTGACGACGTATCGCGCTCTGTTCGCCCGGGGGCGGCTCCGCGCCGGTGAGTCGTTGCTGGTGCTCGGCGCGGGTGGCGGAGTGGCGACGATGGCAGTCTCGCTCGCCGCGGCTGCCGGGGCTCATGTCGCCGTGACTTCCTCGTCCGATGCCAAGATCGCCGGTGCGGCCGAACTCGGCGCGCTGGGCGGGGTCCGTTACGACCGCCAGGGATGGGTCGAGGCCGCCGTCGCGATGTCACCGGGTCGACGGGGATTCGACGTCGTCCTCGATCCGGTCGGATCCTGGGCGGACGCGCTCGCCGCCGTGCGCACGGGCGGAAGGCTGGTGGTGCTCGGCGCTTCGCGGGGCGAGTCGGTCACGCTCGCTGTCCGCCCGTTCTACTTCGGGCAGTACGACCTCCTCGGCACGACGATGGGCAGCGCCCGCGATTTCGAAGGGCTGCTGCGGTTGCGCGCGGAGCGGGAGGTCCCACCGCCGGTGATCGACCGGGTCTTTCCGCTGGAGCGGGCGGCGGCCGCGCACGAATACCTCGAAAGCGGCCGGGGATTCGGAAAGATCGTGCTCAGTGCCGAGGCGGAGGGAAACGCGTGATGACCGAAGCGGCAGCGGAGCAACTCGTCCGCAGTGAACTCGACGACCACGGCGTGGCGTACCTGACGCTGGACTCCCCGGCGACCCGCAACGCCTTGAGCGACGCGATGCTCGACGAGCTGCTGGCTGCGCTCGAATCGGCGCGGGAGGACGAGCGGGTCCGCGTCGTCGTCTTGGGCTCCTCGCACGACAAGGTGTTCTCGGCGGGCGGCGACTTGAAGGCCTTCGCCGGCGACGCTCCGACGATCGCGAAATACCAGGGCCTGGATCGCTTCCCGCGTCTCTACCAAGCCATCGGCGGGCTGGGCAAGCCGGTCGTCTGCGCCGCCGGCGGTGACGTCCTCGCCGGGGCGTTCGGGGTGGCCCTGGCCTGCGACCTGGTGATCGCCAAGGAGGGCGTTCGGTTCGGCTGCCCGGAAATCAACGTCGGCGTCTTTCCGTTCATGATCTCCAGCCTCATCTACCGGAACGTCGACCGGCTGAAGGCCAATGAGCTCATGATGCTCGGCGAGCTGATCGGCGCGGCTGAAGCCGTACGGCTGAACATCGTCAATGCAGTGGTCCCGGCCGACCGCTTCGACGCCGAGGTCCAGGCGTGGGCGCGCAAGATCGCCGGAAAGTCGCCGCTGCTCATGCGCATGGGCAAGAACGCGATCAACGCCACCCGGGACATGAGCCTGCCGGACGCGCTAGAGGCGTTGCGTGCTCAGCTCGCCCTGGCGCTCACCACCGAGGACATCGTGGAAGGCGTAACAGCGTTCCGGGAGAAGCGAAAGCCCGCTTGGAAGCTGCGGTGAGCCCGGCTCTCCCGCATGGCCGCCGAAGCCGTTGAATTAACGGTCAGACCATTGTATGGTCGTACCGGTAGTGTCAGCTGGAGGGCGGTAGATTCGCATGGACGCGAAGCTCGCGACGGTCCACGATCGGTACGGCGCCAGGGAGATCGCCGCCTATTACGAGGCGGGGCTCTGGGAATCGACGAGCTTCGCCGAGCTGGCCGCGCAGCGGGCCTCGGCGCACCCCGGCCGGCGGTTCCTGGTCGACTCGACGTCGTCGGTGACCTTCGCCGAATTCCGGGACCAGTCGCTGCGGCTCGCGGTCGGCCTCCTCCGCTCGGGCATCGGCCGCGGCGACCGGGTGGCGGTGCAGCTGCCGAACTGGACCGAATTCCCCGTGCTGGCCGCGGCGCTTTCGCGGATCGGCGCGATTCTCGTGCCGATCATGCCGATTTACCGGGAAGACGAGGTGGCCTACGTCCTGCGGAATTCGGGCGCCGTCGCCGCGGTCACCTGCGGGCTGTTCCGCAAGTTCGACCACCTTGCGATGTTCGAAGGGCTCCAGCGGGAGATCCCGGATCTGCGGCGGGTGTACGCCGCGCGGCCGGACCGGGAGCCGGACCCGGCTGCCGCCGCGCCGCTCTCGGCTCTCGTCGCCGAGGGGAACATCGAGGCGCTGGAAGCGGAAGCGGGTCCCGGTAGCGGGCCGGACGACGGGTTCCTGATCGTCTACACGTCCGGGACCACTTCGCGGCCCAAGGGCTGCTTCCATACGTTCAACACCCTGCGCGCGAGCGCGGCGGCGATCGCCAAGGGGCTGCGGTACGACGAGCGGGACGTCCAATTCGGACCTTCGCCGATCACCCACAGTACAGGACTGGTCACGAGTGTCGTGCTGCCGCTGCTGACGGGCGCGACTTCGTGCTTGATGGAGGTGTTCGAGCCGGAAGCGGCGCTGTGGTGGATTGAACAGTACGGCTGCACCGTAGCGGTGACTGCGACCCCGTTCCTGCAGATGCTGATGTCGGCCTACGATCCGGAAAAGCACGACGCGAGCAGCCTCCGGTTCTGGGTGTGCGCGGGTTCGCCGATCCCCGGCGCGGTCATCGCGAAGGCGAGCGAGCTGTTCGCGGGATGCCGGACCCTCAGCCTGTACGGGCGGTCGGAGAATATGGTGACCACCATGTGCACCGCGGCCGACCCGGTCGGGCGGGCGGCGGATTCGGACGGCGCGGCGGTGGCGGGTGCGCAGGTGAAGATCGTCGACCACGACGGGCACGAGGTCCCTCGTGGCGAGGAGGGCGACATCTCCTACCGGGGGCCGAGCCACATGCTGGAGTACTTTCGCGACGAGGCCCAGACCGAGGCGTTGTTCACTCCGGAGGGGTTCTCGCGCTCGGGAGACCTCGGGCGGATGGATCCCGACGGCTACGTCCGGGTCACCGGTCGGCTGAAGGACATCGTCATCCGGGGCGGCATGAACATCAGCGCCAGGGAGGTCGAGGACCATCTGATCGCCCACCGCGGCATCGACGGCGTCGCGGTGATCGGGATGCCGGATGAGCGGCTCGGCGAAAAGGTGTGCGCCTACGTCACCCCGGCCGAAGCGGGCGCGGCTCCGACACTGCGGGACATCACCGATTTCCTCCGGGCGCGGCACGTCGCGGCGCAGAAGCTGCCGGAACGGCTCGAAGTGGTTTCCGAGCTGCCGATGACGGCCACCGGGAAGGTGAAGAAGCACGAACTCCGGGAAGACATCAGGAAGAAGCTGGGTTCGAGCTGACGCCGGGCAGGTCAGGAACCGGGTCGGCACGGTCGCCGGAACGGCGGTCGCCGTCTTCCAGCCCGTGCAGCCCGGTGCCGATGAGGCAGCGGAGCGTTTTCTCGACGTCCTTGGCTTGCGCGGTGCGCCGCGGCCAGTTCGAGACCGAGAAGATCATGCCGAGAATCGACTGGGCCGCAACCGAAACGCGGGACCCAGCGGCTGGATAGCGGCGGCTCAGCAGCTCTTCCCAGCGCGCGCTGTACTGGCTGCGGCGGCGATCGAACGGGCGACGCCACGGGTCGGCCAGCGAACGCACGTCGCGCTGGTACAGGTTGACCAGCTCGCGGCGCTCGACGGCGAAGGCGATGTGGTGGCGGACGGCGCGGTCGAGATCCTGTTCGGGATCCCCGTGGACGGGCACCGTCGCGCTGACGAGCTCGTCCAGCGCTTCGTTCAGCAAGGTGGCGAGGATCTCGTCCTTGCCGGAGAAGTGCCGGTACAGCGACGGGCCGCTGAGTCCTGCCCGTTTCCCGATCTCGTCGACCCCGACGCCGTGGAAACCCTTCTCGCAGAAGGCTTCGGTGGCGGCGTCGAGGATTCTGCGCTCCCTGTCCACCCGATGCAGCTTACCAGGATACGGAACGTTCGTTTACTGGTCGGGGAGAGACTGCCGGGTGGCTTTCCGCGGGGGATCCGTCCGGGTCGGCGGCGCGGTCGGGGGCAAAACTGCTGGGCTGCCGGGTAAATGGCCGTTGCGGGAGCGGCGGGGCCGGGCAGGCATCCCCGTGCTTCGTCTGCGCCCCGGTTGTCGATTAGGTCTGACCATTGTAGTCTTTTGGGGAGCGGTGCGTCCCGGCCGGGACGCGGCGATCCTGAAGGGTGCGAAGATGGACCTGAGCGATACTCCCGAGGAGGGCCGGTTCCGGTCCGGGGTCCGAAAGTTCCTCGAGGAGAGCCTCCCCCGGCTGAGCTGGCCGCAGCCGGAGGATCTGGTCGAGCGGGTCCGGTTCTGGCAGCAGTGGCAGCGAATGGTCTTCGAAGGCGGCTATGCCGGCCTCACCTGGCCGGAAGAGTACGGGGGACAGGGGTTCGACGAGCGGCTGCGCGCCGTCTTCGGTGAGGAATGCGATCGTGCCGGGGCTCCGGAGCGGCTCAACATCATCGGCGAGGACTTCGGCGGCCCGACGGTTGTGCACTTCGGCACCGACGAGCAGAAGAAGCGGTACCTGCGCCCGATTCTCACCGGTGAGGAGATCTGGTGCCAGTTGTTCTCCGAGCCCGAAGCGGGCTCGGATCTGGCTTCACTGCGCACCAAAGCGACGAAGGTCGAGGGCGGCTGGCGCATCTCCGGGCAGAAGATCTGGACCAGCCGCGCCCAGATCGCGGCCCATGCCATCCTGCTCGCCCGCACCGGCGGCGGCGAGCGGCATCGGGGGATCACGTTCTTCCTGCTGCCGATGGACAGCGACGGCATCACTGTCCGCCCGCTGGCACACATGCTCGGCGAGGCCGAGTTCAACGAGGTCTTCCTGGACGAGGTGTTCGTCCCCGATTCCGCCGTCGTCGGCGCCGTCGACGGAGGGTGGAAAGTCGCGATGGGCACGCTCGGCTTCGAGCGCGTGGCGATCGCGACGGGCCGGGTGAACACCGGCAAGGCCATCGGCGACATCATCGACGACATCCGCGGGCGCGGGGACGCGGCCGGGCGGCCCCTCGGCGCGGACCCGCTGGTGCGGCAGCGGGTCGCGGACCTGTGGTCCCGGGCGCTGGTCCACCGCACGATCAGCCAGCGGGTGGTCACCGGCGCCGCCGCGGACGGCCCGCCGGGGCCGGTCACCTCCATCGGCAAGCTCTACTTCTGCCCGTTGGTCGAGGACCTGGCTGACTTCCGGTTGTCGCTCGAGCCGTGCGGCGGGCAGTTCGGGCTCGACGACGAGCCGAACGAGACCCGGGCCTGGCTCCGCCTGGCCAATCAGGCCCGCGGCACCGCCATCGCGGGCGGGTCGACCTTCATCCAGCGAAACATCGTGGCCGAGCGCATCCTCGGCATGCCCAGGAGCTGACATGACCACGGAGCATCCCTACGTCTGGCGCCCGACCGCGGACTACCTCGAAAACAGCAATGTCGCGAGGCTGATGCGAGCCTTCGACGTGCTGACCGCGGACGAGCTGCGCGCCCGGTCGGTAGCCGACATCGCCACATTCTGGCAGGCCGTGGTCGACGATCTCGGCCTGCCGTTCGACCCGCCGTATTCGGCCGTCGTGGATACCAGCCGGGGCATCGCGTATCCGGACTGGTTCGTCGGCGGTGGCCTGAACGTCGCCGACGCGTGCCTCGGCCGCTGGGCGCGGGAGAATCCGGACGCCCTCGCCGTGGTGCACGAGGCCGAGGACGGCACGGTGCGCCGGTTGTCCTTCGCGGATCTGGACGAGCAAGCCGCCGCCGTGCGCGGCGGGCTTCGTGCCCGCGGCCTCGGGCACGGGGACGCGGTCGCGATCTACTTGCCGATGACACCGGAGGCCATCGTCGCGCTCTACGCGATCGCGAGCATCGGGGCGGTCGCAGTCCCGTTGTTCAGCGGGTTCGCGACGAGGGCGATCGCCTCGCGGTTGCGGGACGCGGACGCGCGCGCGGTGATCACGGCCGACGCGACGATCCGCCGGGGCCGGACTGTCCAGATGCTGCCGCAGCTGGCGGCTGCACTGGAATCGTGTCCCGGGGTCGAGCACGTGGTCGTGGTGCCGAACGCGGACGGCGAAGCCGAGCTGTCCGACGGCCAGGTCGCCTGGGCGGAGCTGCTCGCCTCCGAGCCCGATCGCACTGTAGAGCCGACGTCCGCTTCGGACGTGCTGATGCTCGCGTACACCTCAGGCACCACAGGACGTCCGAAAGGGGCAGTGCACACGCACGCCGGCTTCCTCGCGAAGGTGGCGATGGAAGCGGCCTACGCCTTCGACATCAAGCCGGGCCGGACATTCTGCTGGATCACCGACATGGGCTGGATCATGGGCCCGCTGTCCATCCTGGGAACGCACGCCTGCGGCGGCACGCTGCTGCTCTACGAGGGCTCCCCGGACGTGCCGGACGCGCAGCGGCTGTGGCAGCTGGCCGAAGCGCACCAGGTGAGCATGCTCGGCGTGTCGCCGACGCTGATCCGGGCGCTGCGGGCCGCGGACGCGCGGCCTGCCGCGGATCTGTCTTCGGTGCGCATCCTCGGTTCGACCGGCGAGCCGTGGGATCCGGAGTCCTACGAATGGCTCGCCTGGGACGTCTTCGGCTCGCGCGTACCGATCGTCAACTTCTCCGGCGGGACCGAGGTGGGCGGCTCGTTCCTGTGTCCGTACCCGGTCGAAGAGATCGCCAGCTGCTCGCTCGGCGGACCCGCGCTAGGCATGGACGTCGACGTGGTCGACGACGAAGCCCGGCCGTTGCGCGGCCGGGTGGGAGAACTCGTGTGCCGCCAGCCGTGGCCCGCCATGACCCGCGGGATCTGGCAAGACGACCAGCAGTACCAGGACGCCTACTGGTCGACCTTCGTGGGAATCTGGCGGCACGGGGACTACGCGCTGGTCGACGAGCGGGGCGACTGGTTCGTCCTCGGCCGCTCCGACGACGTGATGAACGTGGCGGGCAAGCGGGTCGCGCCCGCCGAGATCGAGTCGGTGGTCGGCCAGGACTTTGCCGTGGCCGAGTCCGCGGTGGTCGGCGTGCCGGACCCGGGCAAGGGGGAGGCCGTATGGGTCTTCTGGGTCGGCAGGCCGGGAGCGGAAGCCGACTCCGAGGAGGTCGCGCAGCGCCTGCGTGCGAGGGTCGCCGACGAGGTCGGCAAGCCGTTCGCGCCCAGCCGGATCGTGCGCGTGGCGCAGCTGCCCAAGACCCGCTCGGCGAAGATCATGCGCCGGGCGATCCGCGCCGCGGTGCTGGACCAGGATCCCGGAGATCTCTCCGGGGCGGAGAACCCGCAGGCGATCGAAGAAATCGCCGCCCGGCTCAAGGAGCTGCGGTGAACGCCGCCCGCGGGTCAGCCGTCCTGGACGTCGACATCGGTGCGTTCCTCGACCTTGAGCACGGCCTCGGCATAGGTGTGCACGTGCCGGGTCATCCGTCGTACGGCGGCGTTGGGATCTTGTGCGCGGATGGCCGCGGTGACCGAACGGTGGGCGCGGACGGTGGTGGCGCGCACCTCCGCGTCCACAAACTGGGTGTTGCGGGTGGAGACGTAGATGGCGCGTGAGAGGGCCAGCATGAACCCGGTCAGCAGCTCGTTGTGGCTGGCGGTCGCGACGCCCACGTGCCAGTCGATGTTGGCCTGCAGGAAGGCCTCCAGATCGGGCGCGGCGACGATGTCGTCGTTGGCGACCTCGAGGCGGTCCAGGTCCTCCTCGGTTCGGGCGTGCGCGGCCAGCCGGGCGCATGCAGGCTCGATCGCCTCGCGCGTTTCGAGCAGCGCGGGGATCCGGATCTTGCGTCCGCGGATCATGAGGTCGACCGATTCGGCGACCGACTCTTCCCCCGGGTGCTGGACGAAGGCCCCGCCGGCACGGCCGGTCTTGACCCGCACCAGGCCCTGCACCTCCAGGATGCGCAGCGCTTCTCGGACGGTGGTGCGGCTCATCCCGGTCTGGACGACGAGCTCGCGTTCCGGCGGCAGCGCCGTTCCCTCGGCGAACTCGCCGCGGAGGATGCGTTCGCGCAGGTCGTTCGCGAGCACGTCGGAGGCCTTGGGCACCTGCATCGGTGACAGCCGCACAGGATTCCGGATCGTTCCGTTCGTGCTATTCGCTGGCTCTGCCATCTCACGTCCTGTTCCACAAATTTGGTCGTACCTAAAGTACCAGTGATCTCGTCCCGGGCAGCGGAGCCGCCGGGGCGCCGAGAGGATTGTTCATGGAGTGGAAACTTTCCGACGAACAGAGCGCTTATCAGGAGACGCTGCGCGGATGGTTGTCGGACACGGCTCCGGTCGCCGCGGTGCGCGCTTGGCTCGACGACGGCGACGAGCAGGCTTTTGAAGGCCACTTCGGGCGGGCGGGCTGGGCCGGAGTGGGGATCCCGGAGGCGCTCGGCGGGCAGGGTGGCGGTCTTGTGGAGCTGGTGCTCACCGCGGAGGAGCTGGCTCGTGCGGCTGTCCCGTCGTCGGCGTGGCTGGCCACTGTGCTCACGGTGCCCGCACTTGCGGGCAGCCCGGAAGCGCTCGGAGAGGCGTTCGACGGGAAGCCGGTCGCGCTGCTGGCGTCCGCGGACGAAGTGCCGGACGCCGCGCCGGTGCTCGCGATGGACGCGGCGGGACGGCTCAGCGGGAGCGTGCCCCGCGTGCTGGCCGGTTCGTGTGCGGACTCGTTCGTGGCTGTCGTGCGGGCCGGGGAAGGCCGGGCGTTGCGGCTGGTGCGGGCGGATGCCGTCGAGAAGTCCGCGCGGCGCTTGCTTGATCGCAGCCGTTCGGTGGCCGACGTCCGTCTCGAATCGGTTCCTTCCGAGCCGTTGCCAGCAGAGGGAGAGGCGTTCCTGCGCGAATACGCCGTCCGGGCCGCGGTGCTGGCGGCGGCGGATGCGCTCGGCGCGACGGAACGGATGCTCGCCCTCGCGGTCGAGTACAGCAAGCAGCGGCATCAGTTCGGGGTGCCGATCGGGTCTTTCCAGGCGGTCAAGCACGCGGCGGCGACCATCCTGGTCGGGACCGAAGCCGGTCGCTCGGTGCTCTACTACGCCGCGGCCGCGGTGGACGCCGGCGAGTCCGACTGCGGGCTGTACGCGGCTGCGGCGAAAGCGCAGATCACCGCGGAGAGCGCTCGCGCGGCGGACAGTGCGCTGACGATGCACGGCGCGATCGGCTACACCTGGGAGCACGATCTCCATCTGTTCTTCAAGCGCGCCAAGCTCGACGAGTACCTGTTCGGCACGCCGGCGCAGTGGAACGAGCGGATAGCGGACGGACTGCGCCTGGTGTGACGCACCGGGCCGACCATGCCTGTTTTTTGGTCAGTCCTTTTGTTAGAATCAGACCGTAACCTGAAGATCAGCCGAGGGGACGCCGTGGATTTCGAGCTCAGCGAAGACCAGCTGACGATCCGCCGGGCGGTCGCGGAGCTCGCGGCCAAGTTCGACGACCAGTACTGGATGGAGAAGGACGCGGCGCACGAGTTCCCGCACGAGTTCTACCGGGCGTTCGCCGATGGCGGCTGGCTCGGCATCACCACGCCCGAGGAATACGGCGGGCACGGGTTCGGGATTACCGAAGCCTCTCTGCTGCTGGAGGAGATCGCCGCCTCCGGCGCGGGCATGAACGGCGCCAGTTCGCTGCACTTGTCGATCTTCGGGATGCACCCGGTGATCGTGCACGGGTCCGAGGAGATGAAGCGCGAATGCCTGCCGCGCATCGTCAACGGCGAACTGCACGTGTGCTTCGGCGTGACCGAGCCGGGGGCCGGCCTCGACACGACCCGGATCACCACCTTCGCCCGCCGTGACGGTTCCGACTACGTGGTCAACGGGCGCAAGGTGTGGATTTCGAAGGCGATGGAGTCGGAAAAGGTTCTCCTGCTCACCCGCACCGCGAAGTTCGAAGACTCGCCGAAGAAGACCGACGGGCTCACGCTCTTCCTGACCGACCTCGACCGCGACCGCGTCGACATCCGGCCGATCAAGAAGATGGGCCGCAATGCGGTGACCTCGAACGAGCTGTTCATCGACGACCTGCGCATCCCGGAGGCGCACCGCGTCGGCGAGGAAGGCAAGGGGTTCAAGTACATCCTGGACGGGCTGAACCCGGAGCGGATGCTCGTGGCCGCGGAAGCGCTCGGCATCGGCCGCGCGGCGCTGCGCCGCGGCGTGCGCTACGCCAACGAGCGGGAAGTGTTCGGTCGGCCGATCGGGATGAACCAGGGCCTCCAGTTCCCGCTGGCCGATTCGCTGGCGCGGCTGGACGCGGCCGAACTTGTGCTGCGCAAGGCAACGTGGCTGTACGACAACGGAAAGAAGTGTGCCCGCGAGGCCAACACCGCGAAGTACCTGAGCGCGGACGCTGGTTTCCAGGCCGCGGACCGCGCGTTGCAGGCACACGGCGGCATGGGGTACTCCGAGGAATACCACGTATCCCGGTACTTCCGGGAAGCCCGACTGACCAGGATCGCGCCGCTGAGCCAGGAAATGGTCCTGAACTTCCTCGGCGAGCACGTGCTCGGAATGCCCAGGAGCTACTGATGTTCTCACTGTCCGGACGGTCCGCTCTCGTCACCGGCGCGGGCAACGGCATCGGGGCCGCCGTCGCCAAGGCCTACGCCGCGGCCGGGGCCGCGGTGCTCGTCTCCGACCTCGACAAGGACGCCGCCGCGGCGGTCGCGGCAGAGATCGCCGCGGCGGGCGGGCGCGCCGAATCCGCCGCCCTGGACGTCCGCGACGCCGCTCAAGCCGCCGACGCCGCCGAGCAGGCCGCGCGTCTCGGCGGCGGGACACTCAATATTCTCGTGAACAACGCGGGAGCCATCGCGCCCGCGATGTTCCCGAAAATGACGGCAGAGCAATTCCAGTTCGTGCTCGGGGTCCACGTCGGAGGGACGTTCACGGTGAGCCAGGCCGCGGTGGCGCATCTCGCCCAGGACGGCACCGGCCGCGTCATCAACGTCACCTCCGCCGCCGGGCTGGTCGGCACGATCGGCCAGGTGAACTACAGCGCTGCCAAAGCCGGCATCGTCGGCATCACCAAGTCCCTCGCCCGCGAGCTGGCCAAGCGGAGTATCACGGTCAACGCGCTGGCTCCGCTGGCGGCGACCAGCATGACAGAGAACATCCGCAGCAACGAGAAGCTGGCCAAGCTGACGCTCGAACGCATTCCGCTACGGCGCTGGGCGGAGCCCGAGGAGATCGCCGGGGCTTTCGTCTTCTTCGCCTCGCCCGCGGCCGGATACATCACCGGGCAGGTCCTGCCCGTCGACGGAGGGACGGTCATCTGATGTCCGGCTTCGCCAGCCCCTTGACCCGTAACGCCCGCGAGGCGCTCATCGTCGACGCGCTGCGCACGCCGATGGGTAAATCCCATCCCGAAAAGGGGTGGTTCCGCGACACCCATCCGAACGCGATACTCGGCGCGGTCTACACCGCGCTGCTGGAATCGGCCGGAGTCGTCCCGGAAACGGTCGAGGATCTGGTGATCGGCTGCACCGCGCCGTTCGGGGAGCAGTCTCGCAACATCGGCCGCAATGCCTGGCTGCAAGCGGGCTATCCGCCCGAGGTGCCGGCGACGGTGCTCGATCGCCGGTGCGGTTCCGCGCAGACCGCGGTCGAGGTGGCCGCCGCGCTGGTCGCGTCCGGAACGCATGACGTGGTCGTCGCAGGCGGGGTTGAGCACATGCAGCACGTGCCGATGAACTCGCCGGCGAAGATTTCCGAGCTGTACGGCGATCCGTGGCCAGCGGAGCTGCGGGCGCGGTACGACTTCGTGCCGCAGGGCGAAAGCGCCGAGCTGATCGCGGACAGGTGGGGGATCACCCGCGCCGAGATGGACGAGTTCGCGGTGCGTTCACACGCCCTCGCCACCGCGGCAGTGGACGCCGGACGGTTCCGTCGCGAGATGATCCCGATGGAGCTGGACGGCGAACAGCGCGTCAGCGATCAGGCCATCCGCCCGACCACGTCGGCGGAGGGGCTGGCGGCGCTCAAGCCGGTGTTCCGCCCGGAGGACGGCCGGGTCACAGCGGGCAGCTCGTCGCCGCTCAGCGACGGCGCGGCAGGCGTGCTGCTCGCGTCCCGTGGGGCCGCCGAACGCCACAGCTGGACGCCCCGGGCGCGGGTGCTCGACCAGACGACGGTCGGTGTCGACCCGATCATCATGCTCACCGGCCCGATTCCCGCGACGCGCAAGCTCCTCGAGCGGAACGGTCTGACGATCGACGACATCGACCTGGTCGAGATCAACGAAGCGTTCAGCTCGGTCGTGCTCGCTTGGGAACGCGAACTCAAGCCGGACATGGCGAAGGTGAACGTCAACGGCGGCGCGATCGCGCTCGGCCACCCGGTCGGCGCCTCCGGCGCGCGCCTGTTCGGCACGCTGCTGGCCGAAATGGAGCGCCGCGACGCGGAACTCGGGCTCGTCACCATGTGCTGTGGCGGCGGCCTCGGCACGGCCGCGCTCGTGCAGCGGGTCCGCTGATGATCGACCTGCGCCCGTACGTCTCCGCCGGGGACGGCATCTGGTGGGGCCAGGGCGGCGCGGAACCCGAACCGCTGGTCAATGCCCTGCTCGACCAGGTCCGCGAGATCGGCGAGGTACGCGCTTTCTGCGGCCTGACCTGGAATCCACGGCTGGCCGGGGATCTTCCCGAGGAACTCACCGTGCTGTCCTACGGCGGGCTGGGGGAGCTGCGCCGGCTCAGCAGGCACGGCCTGCTCGATGTCGTGCCCTGCCACTACTCGGCCTTGCCGCGCATGTTCGCGCGCGGCCAGCTGCCCGCCGACGTCGGCTTCGTGCAGGTCTCGCCGCCGGACCGCGATGGCACGGTGTCACTCGGCATCGGCGTCGAGTACGCCGCGGACGCCATTCCGCACAGCCGGGTGCTCGTCGCGGAAGTGAACCACCGGATGCCCTCCACCGCCGGAAATGCGCGATTACCGCTGGACCGGTTCGCCGCCGTGATCGAAACCGAGCGGCCGCTCGCCGAAACGCCTGCCCGCCCTGCCGACGCGGTCGACCAGGCCATCGCGGAGAACGTCGCCGGGCTCGTCGACGACGGCGACACCCTGCAGATGGGGGTCGGGCCGCTGCCGAACGCGGTGCTCGATTCGCTGTCCGGCCACCGGGATCTCGGTTTCCACAGCGGCATGATCACCGACGGGGTGCTGACCCTCGTCGAGAAGGGCGTGCTCACCGGCGCGCGCAAGGAAATCGACCGGGGAATCGTCGTCACCGGTGCGGCGCTGGGCACGGCCGGGCTCTATGAACGGCTCGGCGAATTTCCCGTCGAGTTCCGGCCGGCGAGCTACACGCATTCGCCCGCGGTGCTGTCCCGGCTGCGGTCGCTGGTCTCGATCAACTCCGCGATCGAGGTCGACCTGCTGGGCCAGGTCGGAGCGGAAATCCGCCGGGGAGTCCACATCGGAGCCGTCGGCGGCCAGGTCGATTTCAGCCGGGCTGCTTCGCTCACCGGTTCCCGGTCGATCATCGCGCTGCGCTCAGAATCCGGCGGAGAGTCCACAATCTCGCCGGCACTGCGCGGTGGTGTCGTCACCACCGCGCGGGTCGACGTCGACGCTGTGGTGACCGAACACGGCGTTGCGCGCCTGACCGGGTGCACGGTCGCGGAACGGGCCCGACGGCTCGTCCAGGTCGCCGCGCCGCGGTACCGGAGCGCGTTGGAACGCAGCCTCGCAGACCAGGAGTTGCCATGACCCTGCCCAACGCGGCGGAAAACGAGCACCGCACGGTGAAGATCCGGGAGGTCGGGCCCCGGGACGGGTTCCAGAACGAGCCGGAAACCATCCCCACAGCCGAGAAGATCCGGTTGATCGACGCGCTGGGCCGGGGTGGCCTCAAGCGCATCGAGGTCGCGAGTTTCGTACGGCCGGACGTCATTCCGCAGCTGTCGGACGGGGTGGAGGTGCTCAAGGGCATCGAGCTGCCCGAGGACGTCGACCGGCTGGTGCTCGTTCCGAACAGCCGCGGCCTCGACAACGCGCTGGGGTATCGCGACCTTTTCGAGGAAGTCGCACTGTTCGTGAGCGCGTCGGAGACGCACAACCAGCGCAACATCAACCGGCCGGTGGCCGAAACCATGGCCGACGTCACGAAGATGGGCAGGCGGATCGTCGCCGAGGACCTCGGCTTCTGCGCGGTGATCGCGACGTCGTTCGGCTGCCCGTTCGAGGGCAAGGTCCCGCTGGACCGGGTGCTCGACCTCGCCGAGCAGTTCGCCGAGGCAGGCGCGACTGAGCTGGGGTTCGGCGACACGACCGGCATGTGCAATCCGGCCTACGCGTCGCGGTTCTTCGCGGCGGCGCTCGAGCGCCTGCCGGGAATCGAGATCACCGCTCATTTCCACAACACCCGCGGCCAGGGTCTGGCCAACGCCTACGCGGCGTTCGAGGCAGGGTGCCGCAGTTTCGAGTCGAGCTTCGGGGAACTGGGCGGCTGCCCGGTGCCCGCCGGCTCGACAGGCAACATCGCCACCGAAGACCTCGTGAGCATGTTCCACGAGATGGGCGTGGCGAGCGGGGTCGACCTGCCCGGCGTCATCGAGGCAGCCAAGACGGCCCAGTCCGTGCTGGGGCGCAAGCTCACCAGCCATTCGATCGTCGCGGGCCCGGTCACCTGGGCCTCCCCGGTCGGCTGACCACCCGATAACCGACACAGGAGCGTAAGTCACATGAGCAACCGCGTCGCCCTCGTCACCGGCAGCGCCCAGGGCATCGGCAAGGGCATAGCCGCCACGCTGGGATCGCAGGGATTCCGGGTCGCTGTCGCCGATCTCAACACCGATGCCGCCGAGCAGACCGCAAAGGAGATCAGCGCGGCAGGCGGGGCCGCACTCCCCGTGGGGATCGACGTCACCAGCACCGAATCGGTGGAGGCTGCGGTCGCGACCGTCGAAAAGGAGTTCGGGCCGGTCGAGGTCGTGGTGAACAACGCGGGCTGGGACGACTTCCTGCCGTTCGTGAAGACCGACGAAGCGTTCTGGGACAAGATCCTCGACCTCAACTTCAAAGGCGCGCTGCGCGTGATCAGGACCGTCGTGCCGGGGATGACGGAGCGCGGTTTCGGGCGCGTCGTGAACATCGGCTCCGACGCCGGCCGGGTCGGGTCGTCCTTGGAAGCTGTGTACTCCGGAGCCAAGGGCGGCATCATCGCCTTCACCAAGACGCTCGCCCGCGAGGTCGCGACGAAGGGGATCACGGCGAACACGGTCTGCCCCGGCCCCACCGACACCCCGGCGCTGCGGAAATTCGCCGAGGGCGCAGGCGACGCCGAGAAGGTGATCGGCGGGATGACCCGTACGGTCCCGATGAAGCGCCTCGGAACTCCGGAAGACATCGGCCCGGCGGTCGCCTTCTTCGCCTCCGACGGCGCCGGGTTCGTCACGGGCCAGACGCTGTCGGTCAGCGGCGGCCTGACGATGGCGTGATGGGGAAGAATGAAGTCGGCTGGCAGGAATCCGGTGACTACACCGACATCCGGTACGCGACCACGGCCGACGGCATCGCCAAGATCACGATCGACCGCTCGGAAGTGCACAACGCGTTCCGGCCGCAGACCCTGATCGAGATCTCGCATGCGCTGACCGCGGCCCGCGAGGACGAGTCGATCGGCGTTGTCGTGCTGACCGGCGCGGGGGACAACGCGTTCTGTTCGGGCGGCGACCAGCGGGTCCGGGGCGACAGCGGATACCAGGCCGAGGCGGGCGGCACCGGCCGGTTCCACGTCACCGACCTGCACGTCCAGATGCGGCGGTGCCCCAAGCCGATCGTCGCCATGGTCGCCGGGTACGCGATCGGCGGCGGGCACGTACTGCACCTGGTCTGCGACCTCACGATAGCCGCCGACAACGCCGTGTTCGGACAGGTCGGGCCACGCGTCGGCTCGTTCGACGGCGGCTTCGGGGCGAGCCTGCTGACCGACCTCGTCGGGCCGAAGAAGGCCAAGGAGATCTGGTTCCTGTGCCGACGCTACGACGCGGCCAAGGCCGAGGCGATGGGGCTCGTCAACACGGTCGTTCCGCTGGCGGAGCTGGAAGCGGAAACCGTGCGCTGGTGCCGGGAAATGCTCGAGCTTTCGCCGTTCGCCCTGCGGTTGATGAAGGCCAGCTTCCACGCGGCAGAGGACGGCTACGCCGGGATCCAGCAGCTGGCCCACGATGCCAACCTGCTGTTCTACGGATCGGCGGAAGCCCAGGAAGGACGCGAGGCGTTCAAGGAGAAACGCACCCCCGACTTCGGGCAGTATCCCCGGCGAGCCTGACCGCCCGACTGCGAATCCCTTGTCCGAACCCCCTTTCCGGCCACCTGAGCGAGGCGCGATGAGCGAACCCGAATCGACCGAAGTCGTCACCTGGCGCACCGACTCGCCCGGGGTCGTGGTCGTCACGTTGAACCGGGCCCCGGCCAACGCGCTCGGCCCGCCGATCCTCGACGGGCTACACTCGGCGTTCGATGCCGCGGAGAAAGCAGGCGACGTCAAGGTGATGATCGTCGAGTCGGCGCTGCCCGGCTTCTTCGCGGCGGGCGCGGACATCAAGCACCTGTCCGCCATCGACGCCGGGACCTTCCTCGCGTACGGCAACCGCATGCGGTCGGTCAACGACCGGCTCGCCGCCGCGCCGTGGATCTCGATTGCCGCGGTCGACGGCGCCGCGCTCGGCGGTGGGCTCGAACTCGCGATGGGCTGCACGCTTCGCGTGTGCGGTCACCGGGCGAAGTTCGGTCTCCCCGAGGTCAAGCTCGGGCTGATCCCGGGAGCAGGCGGAACGCAGCGCCTGCCGCAGCTCGTCGGTCGCGGGCGGGCGCTGGACATCATGCTGACCGCCCGCCAGGTGCCTGCCGATGAGGCGCTCGCCATCGGCCTGGTCGACCGGCGCACCGACGGCGACGCGCTGGCGGCAGCGCTGGCCTTGGCGGCCGAGATCGTGCCGTCCTCGCTGCCGGCACAGCTGGCCGTCAGGCGCACTGTCGACGCCGCGTTCGAGCTGCCACTGGCGGAGGGCATCGCTTACGAAGCCGCGCAGGAACAAGCGCTGTTCACCGACGGTGAGGCGGCGGAGGGCATCACCGCCTTCGTCGAGAAGCGCCCGCCGAACTTCGCCTGAGACGGCCGCGACGGAAGGAGCGAGCTGGTGAAGATCGCGGACGAGGCTTACGAGACGCTGGTGCTCGCCGAGCCCAGCCCGGGTGTCGCGCTGGTGACGCTAAACCGCACGAACCGCTCCAATGCGATGACCACCACCATGTTCGACGAGCTGGAACGGGCGTTCATCACCCTCGGCGAGGAGGACCACTGCCGGGCGGTGGTCCTGACCGGTGCAGGCAAGGCATTCTGCGCTGGCTACGACCTCGCCGACGCCGAGAAGCTCGCCGAACTCGGCGCACTGGGCATGCTGGACCAGCAGGAACGCGCGGCGCGTGCGCTGCTCGCGGTGCGTTCGATCCGGGTGCCGGTGCTCGCCGCGGTCAACGGAGCGGCGGCGGGCGGCGGCCTCTCGCTCGCACTGGCGGCCGACCTCCGGCTCGCGTCCGCCGAAGCGAAGTTCAACGCCGCGTTCGTCCGCATCGGCTTGTCCGCAGGAGATCTCGGCGCCTCCTGGCTGCTGACGCGGCTGATCGGACCCGCGCACGCGAGCGAGATCTGTTTCACCGGGCGGATAGTGCTCGCGGACGAAGCGGCGCGTCTCGGCTTGGTCAACCGGGTGGTCGCTCCCGACGCGCTGCTGGCCGAAGCGCTGGCCATCGCCGAGACGATCGTCGCCAACTCGCCCGGCGGCGTGCAGCTGTCGAAACGCGCGCTGCAGGCCAACATGGAGATTTCCTCGTACGCGGCCGCGCTGGAACTGGAGAATCGCGGCCAAGCGCTGCTGACCCGCACCTCCGACATGCCCGAGGCGCTGGCTGCGTTCAAGGAGAAGCGCAAGCCCCGGTTCACCGGCACCTGACGAAGGGGCGTCATGGACTTTCCCGAATTGGAAACGCTGGCCTTCGAAACGGTTGCGAACTCCGTCGGCGTGCTGCGGCTCAACCGGCCGGAGCGGATGAACTCCCAGACCGTGCGGATGTTCCACGAATACGGACTGGCGGCGCGAGCCTTGCGGGACAGCGGGCTCCGCGCGCTGATCCTGACCTCAGCGGGGGAACGAGCGTTCTGCGCCGGGTTCGACCTGGCCGAGATCGACGTCATCACCCGCATGGGAGTCCGGGAGTTCCTGAAGTTCCAGGAGGCCGCGACGGGCGGGATCGCGGCGATCCGACACCTTCCGTTCCCGGTGATCGCCGCCGTGCACGGGCCCGCGACGGGTGGCGGGATGGCGTTGGCGCTCGCCGCCGACGTCCGGCTGATCGCCCCGTCGGCGAGGTTCAGCGCGGCCTTCGTGAAGGTCGGCCTTTCGATCGGCGAACTGGGCACGTCCTACACGCTGAGCCGGCTCGTCGGCCCGGCACGAGCGGCGGAAATCGGATTCACCGGCAGGCTGGTGGAGGCGGACGAGGCCGTGGCGATCGGCCTGGCGAACCGGGTGGTGCCCGGCGAGGAGCTGTTCGACGAAGCGCTCGCGCTGGCCGGCCAGATCGCGACGAACTCGCCGGGCGGGGTGCGGATGTCCAAACGGGCCATTCAGCGCAACCAGGAAATCACGTCGTACGCGGCCGCGCTCGAACTGGAGAACCGCGGCCAGGCGCTGCTGACCCGCACCTCGGACATGCCGGAAGCGCTGGCCGCGTTCCAGGAGAAGCGGCCGCCGCGCTTCACCGGGCAGTGACCGGCGAGCGTGGTCTCAAACCGACCGCTGCTTCTTGCTCGCCGCGGTGACGGCCATGCTGCTCCGCTTGACCTCCGCCCAATCGGTCTCGGACAAGGCAGTGAGCCCGGCGAACGTCCCCGGGCCGGCGAGCATCTGCCCGCCGTCCATGGCGATCGTCTGGCCGGTGAGGTAGCCGCAAGCGTCGGACAACAGGAACATGGTCAGGTTGGCCAGTTCCTCGACCGTGCCCGCGCGCCCGGCCGGGATCTGGCCGACCTGGGTCGCGCCGATACCGCTGCTGTCGGTGGGGTTGAGCATCGCCCACGCGTACTCGGTGGGGATCGGGCCGGGCGCGACCGCGTTGACGCGGATGCCGTACCGGGCCCATTCGACGGCGAGCGACATGGTCATCGAGTGCACGGCGGCCTTCGCCATCGCCGAGGGCAGCACGAACGCCGAACCGGTCCAGACCCACGTGGTCAGGGTGGACACCACGCTGCCCGGCAGGCCGTCGGCGATCCAGCGTTTGCCCGCCGCCAGGGTCGTGTGGAACGAGCCGTTCATGACTGTTCCGGTCACCGTTTCGAACGCGCGCGGGCTCAGGTCCTTGCTCTGGGCGATGAAGTTGGCGGCGGCGTTGTTCACCACTCCACTGAGTGGCCCGTGCTCCGCCCAGATCGCCGCCATCGCCGCGTCGACCGAATCGTGCTGCCGGACGTCCACCGGCTGGAAGTGCACGCTCCCCGGCCGTGCCGAACCGGCTTCCTCGGCAGCCTCCGCCAGCACCGCCTCCCGCCGCCCCCAGAGGTGCACGTTCGCGCCGTGCGCCACGAGATGCCCCGCGAGAGCCCGGCCGAGGCCGGTACCCCCGCCGGTGACGAGGAACTGTTTGCCCGCAAGCAGATCGGGCCGGTACGGAGAACGGGCCGGGGGGTTCGGCATGGCTCGCCTTTCGTGCTGGGCATTCGGGTACGGACCGTCGAACGGTCAGGGGAGCAGCCGGTTGGCGATGATCTCCCGCTGGATCTCGTTGGTGCCGCCGTAGATCGGCGGCGCCAGCGCTCTGCGGACCTGAAACTCCATGCCGTACTCGTGGGCGTAGCCGTAACCGCCCATCATCTGCATCGCTTCCAGCGCGGTGTGCTTCGCGATTTCGGTGCACCGCATCTTCGCCATCGCGCTCTCCTCGGCCAGCCGGTCCTCCTGCCCGGCGTCGATGCGCTCGGCGACGTCGTAGAGGAAGGAGCGGGCGAAGGCGATGTCGGTCGCCAGGTCCGCGATCCGGTGCCGCAGCGCCTGGAACCCGGCGATCTTCCGGCCGAACGCCTCCCGCTCGGTGGCGAACGCGATCGCGTCGTCCAGCGAGCGCTGGGCGCTGCCCACGCTCATTGCCGCGATGATCAGCCGTTCCACCCCCAGCCCGCGCATAAGCTGCTTCCAGCCCTCGCCCGCCGTCCCGACCACGGCGGAGGCGGGCACGCGGACGTCGGTGAAGAAGACGTCGTTGCAGGTGCGGGCTTCCATCGTCGGCACCTCCCGCATCTCGATGCCGGGCGTGTGTCTCGGCACCATCAGCAAGGTCAGCCCGCGGTGCTTGCCGTGGGTGGCGTCCTCCCGGCCGAGCACCAGCAGGTGTTCGGAGATGTGCGCCGCGGAGATCCACGTTTTCTGGCCGTTGACGACGTAGTCGTCGCCGTCGCGAACCGCCTTGACCCGGACTCCGCCCAGATCGGATCCGGCTTCCGGCTCGCTGAGCGCGATCGCCTCCAGCCTTCCGGCGACGATGTTGCCGACCACGGTCTTCTTCTGGTCGTTGCCGCCCCACTTCAGGTAGGTCTGCGCCGCGGTGAGGCTGCTCGAGTAAGCGGTGATGGGGGCGAGGCCGCGCGAGGTCTCCTCGAGAAAGACGCATTCGTCGACGAACCCGGCGCCGCCACCGCCGTACTCCTCGGGCAGTGAAACGCCGAGCCAGCCCAGCTTGGCGAGTTCGGCCAGGATACGCGGGCTGTTCGCCAGCGTCCCGTTCTCCGTGAGAGCGTCGCGCTGGGCTTGCGTCCGGCATTCGCGCGCACAGAAATCGCGGATCGCTTCGGCGAAATCGTTCTGCTCCGCGGTCAGTCGCATCGGCCGGGCCCGTCAGTTCCCGCGGTAGGCGGAGAAGTCGGGCTGGCGCTTTTCGTTGAACGCGCGAATCCCTTCCTTCGACTCGTCCGTCTCGCCGAACAGCTTGAGCGTCGTGTACGCCATGTTACCGATGCTGACCATGTGCTCGGTGTCTGTGTTGAAGGACTGCTTGAGCACCTTGAGCGCGGTGGGAGAGTACTGCAGGATCTGGTCGGCCCAGGCCCGGACTTCGTCGTGGAGCTTGTCCGCAGGCACGACCCGGTTGACCAGGCCCCAGTCCAGCGCTTCCTCGGCGGAGAGCCGGCGCAGCATGAACCAGATCTCGCGAGCGCGCTTCTCGCCGATCACCCTGGCCAGATAGCCGGAGCCGAGTCCGGCATCGAACGAGCCGACCCGGGGTCCGTTCTGGCCGAAGGTCGCGGTGTCGGCGGCGACCGTGAGGTCCGCGAGCACATGCAGCACGTGGCCGCCGCCGATGGCGATGCCGTTCACCGCTGCGATCACCGGCTTGGGGACGTCGCGCATCACCCGGTGCAGCGACTCGACCTCGAACAGTCCGCTCTGTGAAGGACCGTAATCGCCGGTTTCCATCCGCTGCTTCTGGTCGCCGCCGGAGCAGAACGCCTTCTCGCCCGCGCCGGTCAGGCAGATCGCGCCGACCTCGTCGCTGGCCCAGGCCCGCTTGAACGCCAGCACGAGCTCGTCGACCGTCTTGGCGCGGAACGCGTTGTAGCGATCCGGCCGGTTGATGGTGATCCAGGCGAGACCGCGCTCGACCTCGTACGTGATGTCGGTGAAGTTGTCCATCGACCTGCCTTTCCGCTCCGTTGCCGACGCAGGCGCCTTCTTTTGGCCTGACCATTTGTGACTGTAGTCGTGATAACGATCGTTTACAAGCCGGAGCTGCGGTGGCGGCGCTGCGAGGCTGTGAAGCGAGATAAATCAGCTGTTGGCCTGGCATTACTGCCGCGAGCCGGGCCGAGAGTCCGGCCTGAGCGAGGTCCGCCTACTGTTGATTATCTCGCGACTGTCTGAAAGGTTAGACCTTTATGGCGACGGGGCAACGACCTGGATGAGTGGAGGAACCTGTGCTCGAACTGACGGTGGCGGAACTCGCCGATGCCAGGGATCTGGATCTGGGCTCCTCGGCGTGGCGCCGGGTGGCGCAGGCCCGGGTCGACACGTTCGCCGATGCCACAGACGATCACCAGTGGATCCACATCGACGCCGAGCGCGCGGCACGGGGCCCGTTCGGGGGCACCATCGCGCACGGCTATCTCACGCTTTCGCTCGTGCCTGCCATGTTCAAGGAGATCCTGGTGATCAAGGATCACGCGCGGGGGCTCAACTACGGTCTGGACAAGGTGCGGTTCCCGTCGCCGGTGCCGGTGGGCAGTGAGATCCGGCTGGCCGGCGTAGTAACTTCGGCGGCCCGGCGGAGCGATGGCGGCGTGCAGTACCGCGTTGCCCTTCGGGTCGAGATCAAGGGCAGGCAGCGGCCCGCGATGGTCGGCGAGTCGATTTTCGTGACCTACGTGCGGTAGCTTGCATTTTTGACTCGTTCGGCGAGGTCGTGGTGACAGTCGACACGGAACTCGTGCGGGTGCAGTAGCTGACTGTCGGATACCGGCGGCCGTGGTTGCGGTAGCCGAGGCGGGCGAAGCCGTCGCGGCGATGGCCGCACGCCGTGTCGGGCTCGGCGGTGACACGCGGGGCAGACCGGCGATCTCGCTCGCGCATGATCCGCCCGCCCGCAAAGGCATCGAATACGGCCAGCGGCACGGCAAATACCACTGGGCGATCGAACGAACGACGGTCTGGTTCACCGGATCCCGGGGCCTCGCGCTGCGAACACGAAGCCCGCCACTTCCGCGCCTGCTGCGGGAAACTCCGCAGGAGACACGCACTCGGCCTGGTAATCGCGACTGTTCCCGCTGGCTTCCCGCGCTCGGCAGACGACCGGGGGAACAGGCCCCGACCGCATCGACGCTGCTCCGCGGTTCCGCGTCCATGGATGCCGTGCTCCGGGAGGGGCGGGCGCGGCAAGCGCTCGCGCCGCATCTCGTCAGCGGGAAAGTCCGTGGCGCATTGCGGCGCTGCGCCTGCTTATCTATGGTACGTAAGGAACCTACGACGCAACGACGCGCGCGGGACATGGCTGGAGTCTGCAGTGTGAACGCAAGAGCGGTTGCCGAACCGGCCGGGTCGCACGCGCACGGCGCATCCGGAGGCTCGGCCAGCACGGAACGGAGCCGTCAGGAACTGGCGGCTTTCCGCAAGCTCGCCGCCGCGCTCGCCGAGGAACGCGATCTCGACTCGATCTTTCATCTGATCGTCACGACACTGAGCGACCTGACCGGGGCCGCCCGGTGCAGCCTGCACCTGCTCGACCGCGAAACCGGGCTGTTCCACGGACAGGCCGCGCACGGCATCCCGGAGATCGACACCGCGGTCAAGGGGCTGGTCAGCGGGATGCCAGGCGACGACTTCACGAAGGAAATCCTCGAGACCGGCGAGCCCGTCGCGTTGATCAACGCGCTGCTCGACCCGCGATCGGTGCATGCCGCGATGCGGCGCTGGAAAGCGCGCTCCGTGCTCGGCGTGCCGATGAAGCTGCGCGCGGAAGTGATCGGCATCCTGTGCCTGGACACCGAGGACACCGCATCGGAATTCACCCAGATCGACCAGGAGCTCGCGGTCTCGTTCGCCGAACTCGCGGCCACCGCCATCAACCAGGTGCAGCTCACCTCGCGGCTACGGGCGAGTCTGGAGGTCCAGTCGAAGCAGCTGGAGATGCTCCAGCGCGCTCGCCGGATGGAGGGGCAGCTGACCGACATCGTGCTGCGCGGCCGGGGAATCCGGGAACTGAGCGAGGCTATCGGGCGGCTGCTGTCCAAGCCCTGCGCGATCTACGACGCGGACTTCCGCTGCCTGGCCGACAGCGGGGCGACGGCGGCGCTGAGCCTGAAACTGCGGACCCTGGGCGACCTCCGGGACCACCGGCTGGTGGCCCCGGTGCTGGAGTCGTTGCGGCCCGGCCGTCCCCAGTGCGTCCCTCCGCTTCCTCAGCTCGGCATCGACCACCGGTTGATGGTATCGCTGATCGATCTCAACGGAGAGCAGCTCGGCTACGTCGTCGTCGCCGAGGCGTCCGGCCGCTTCGGCAGGCTGGACGAGGTGATCGTCCGGCGCGTCGCGCACAACATCGCACTGGAGCGGTCCCGGAGCCGGCTCGAGAACGACATGGAATGGCGCGCGGTCGAATCCCTCACCGGCAGTTTGATCCGCGGGGAGTACCGGGACGTCGAAGCACGAGCTGACGCGCTGGGAGTCGACCTGACCGCCCGGCGCGCGGTCTGCCTGGTGACCGCCCGCGACGCGAGCAGCCCGGTCGAGTTGTCTCCCCAGCATCTCTCGCAGCTCATGACGGATCAGGACGCCCCGTCCGCGGCGCTCGCTGCGTGGCTGGGCAGCGAAATTGCGCTCATCCTCGAAGTGCCGGGAGAACACACCCCGCGTGCCGCTCTGGACTGGCTGCGTGCCCGGCTTGCCGGCGTCCTCGAAGCGTTGAGCCCGGACGGGCGGTGCTGCGTCGCGATCTCGTCGCTGGTGAACGGTCCGCGGGACGATTCGCGTGCCTACCGCGAGGCGCAGCAGGTGCTGCGGTGCATCCGGGAGCACCTGTCGGACGCCGCGGCCGGGGTGCTGGCCGCGGACGACATCGGCGTGGCCCGGGTTTTCCTCGCCTCGGCGCACGCAGACGAGGCGAGGCAGTTCGCGCAGGACACATTCGGCGCGCTGCTCAGCGAGCGGACGGTCAAGTACGGGGAGTGGCTCTCGACGCTCGAGTCGTTCCTCCGGCTGGGTCGGCACGTCCGCGACTGCGCGGACGAACTGGGCGTGCACCCGAATACGGTGCGCTATCGGCTGAGCGGTATCGAGCGGCTGACGAATCTCGCCGTGACCACCGACGACGGCGACTACATGACGGCGCAGGTCGCGATGACGATCGTGCGGCTCAGCGGCCGTGGCGGGGAAGCCGCGCCCCGGCCCGCGCTTCGGCTGCCGGGCGGTCAGTAGCCCGTGCGCTGTGCGCGCCGTCCGGTCGCAGCACTGAGCGGCTGCCCGCGACGATCGCTCGTGGGCAGCCGCTCAGTGCGCTCCGGTCAGGCCGGGACTCGTGACCCGGTGAGCACGTAGCCGGGGAAGCCGTCCTCGACCTGCTTGTTCACCTCGGCGACGTAGTTGCCCATCCCGCCGAGGTAGCAGAGAGTTCCCGGGCGCTTGCCGGGCACGTTCTCGCCGAGGAACCACGGCCTGCCCTCGCCCTGGTGCAGGATGGTCGCGTCCAGCACCGCGTCGCACTGGTCGGACCAGGCCTGCGCGGCCTCCGCCGTCGCCTCCGCTCGCTCGATCCCGTCGGCCTGTGCGCGGGCGAGCACCTGGCCGATGAAGTCGACCTGGGCCTCGATCACCGGCGGGTGGCTGGCGAACGGCGCCTGGGGCCCGAGAATGGAGAACAGGTTCGGGAAGCCCGGGGTTGAGACGCCGAGCAACACCTTCGCGCCTTCCTTCCATTCCCCGGCGATCGTCCGGCCGCCGGTCCCGTGGACGTTCATCTTCGCGAGCGGGCCGGTGATCGCGTCGAAACCGGTCGCGAAGATGATCACGTCGAACTCGTGCTCGGCGGTGCCGGTGCGCAGGCCGGCGGGCGTGATCTCCTGGATCGGGTCGTCCTTGACACTGATCAGCTTCACGTTCGGGCGGTTGAACGTCTCGTAGTAGAAGGTGCCCAGCGGCGGCCGCTTCCCGCCGATCGGGTGCGCCTGGGGACACAGCAGCTCGGCCGTCTCCGGGTCGTTGACGATCGCTCGGATCTTCCGCCGCACGAACTCGGCGGCCCGGTCGTTGACCCGCTGGTCGACGAACATGTCGTCGAAGGTCTCGAAGACGAAGTGGAAGCCGCTCGCCTCCCAGCCCGCCTCCAGCACCCGCTCCAGCTCCGCGTCGTCGAAGTCGGAGCCGAGCCGGTTGGCCGGTTCCATCGGGAAGGCGAAGACATGGTCGAAAGTCTTGCGCCACACGCCCTCGAAGTTGTGCCGGAGTTCGGTCCGCTGCTCATCGGAGAGCAGGTGGTTGCGTCCCGGCATGACGTAGTTCGGGGTGCGCTGGAACACGGTCAGGTGATCGGCGACCGAGGCGATGCTTGCGAAGCGTGTGGATCGACCGAAGACCGGCGAAGCCCGCGCCGACGACGACGGCGTCGACCTCAGGAAGAGTTTGCGTAGGCATGTGCGACAGAGTCCTTTTCGGAGTGGATGGTGACTTTGGCTCAGGGGAATCGGCTGGATGCGGTGCCGCGGCCGGTTATTCGGGGTTGCCGCCGTCCAGGATCACGTAGGCCAGCGTGCCCGGCGTGCTGCCGTGGTTGCGCCACCCGTGCCTGGCGCCGTTCTGCACCACGCAGGTGCCGGCGGGCAACGGAACCTCGACGCCGTCGTCCAGTTCCAGCCAGAGGTCGCCTTCGATCACGATGACGTAGTCGACGGTGACCGTCTGGTGCATGCCCGGGGCGTCGGGCTCGAACGCGGCGAGCAGTCCCGGGACCGCCTCCTCTGCGGCCGCGACCTGAGCCGCTACGGTCGCCTCGTCCGGCTGTGCGTGGTCGGCAGGCACAGCCGAGTCCGGCGGGAGGCGGAAAAGGCCGAAACGGGTGCCGCCAGGACCGGGGAAGAAGCTCTTGCTGGCCGGGGCGGGGTCGGCGGCCGGGCTGACGAGCGGGCCCTCGGTCGACCACACCGGGAAGATCTGGACGCCTGGCATGATGTCCAGCTCGACAGGGTGCAGCGTCGCGTCCTCGTAAGGGATCGAGGCGCCCTTTTCGTCGACGCCAGTCACTACTCGTTTGATCGGGATAGCCATGGCAGGGACTGTGACACGGTTCACCTGGAGAGGGCAGCCGGCCGCATTCCGGAATTTGTGCGCGGCTCCAGAAACACGCCGATCCTGCTCGACGGAGCGATGTCCCTCAGTGCAGGAATCCGGCGGTCGTGCGGGCTTATCGGTCGGGTGCGGAGGGCCTGAACCCGCCGCTGGTCCCGGACTCCTCGCGTCCCGCGGACCGGTGTGCCGCTCACGGCCGGTCCGGGGAACAACGTTGACACGTCGGTTCGCGTCCGGCCCGGCGAACCCCGGTTGCGCGAGAACGGAAGAATCCCTAGCCGCAACCGGAGAACGTTACGGGAGCGCCGGAGCCGCGGTGTCAGCTCGCGGCCGCGGCAATGACGTCCGCCAGTTTCCCGGGCTGGGTGAGCATCGGGCCGTGCCCGGAGTCGATCTCCGCGACGGTGGTGGTGTGACTGGCGAACTCGTGTTGCAGCGCCGGTGAGAATGCCTTGTCCCGCGTGCAGAGAACGTAGGTGGACGGGGTGCTGCGCCCAGCCGAGTTTCGTCACGGGTTCCCCGAAGGTCGCCAGCTCGTGGGAGCCCAGCGCGTCGAGCACCGGCGCTCACGTTGCCCCCGTACGAGTGACCGGCCAGCTCCGCCGGCTCACCTAGTTTCGTCAGCGCCGACCGAACCGCTTCGGCATCCGCCGCGAGCGTCCTCGCCGGGCCTCGGCTCGGCAAATCGATCGCCGTCGCGGAGACACCGCGCTTGCGCAGCGTCTCGATCACGTCCCGCCATGCCCATGCTCCGGTGAAAGCGCCGTGGACCAGCAGTACCGGCTTGCTCGTCTGGCTTCTCCTTGCGTCAGCGTAAGGTTCCCGGAAACGGGATTCAGCACACCGTGTCCGGATGCGGGGCGATCGTCGTAGAGTCCGGCGAGGAAGGGCGCTTCCCGCGAAACCCGGCTTGTGCCAGCCCCCCAGCAAATGGGGTCAGCGCACCAGGCCTGCCGGTTGCGGCTGATCGGCGCTTCGGGCGCGAGCGTCTTGTGGCGCCGTCCAACATCCGGCTTTCGCGGCCGGCTCCCGCCGCACCCAGCTGTGCAAGCCTGGGAACCGAACCAACCGGACCCTTGGAGCAGCTTTGCCCGCCTACTCGCCCAGCCCCGCGTCCCGATCCGCGACAACCGGTTTCGATCCGTCCGACGCCGCCCATCTCCGCGCTCCCTACCCGATCTTCGAACGGATGCGGGAAGCGGGGCCGGTGCACTGGAGCCCGGAGATCTCCGGCTGGCTGGTGCTGGGCTGGGCCGAGGTCCAGCAGATGGTCTCCACCCCGGAAGTGTTCTCCGCGAACCGGCTGACACCGGTGGTCGAACGCCTTCCCGAAGCCGCGAGGGCGACCGCGGGCGACGTGCTGCGCTGGTTGTCGATCTGGATGGTGTTCCAGGACCCGCCGGAGCACACCCGGGTGCGCCGGCACATGCTCAGCGTCATCAACCCGCGCACGGTGGGCAGCCTGCGGGAGCCGGTGCAGGAGGTCACCGACCTGCTGCTCGACCGGCTGCCCCGGGACGAGCCGTTCGACTTCTACACCCAGTTCGGGCTCAAGCTGCCCGGATTCGTGGTGATGGACCTGCTCGGAGTGCCCCGCGACCGGCTCGCCGAGGTCAAGTCGTGGTCGGACGAGATGATGCTGTTCATCGGCAGCTCCCGCAAGGTCACCGACAAGTACAGCCGGGCGAAGCACGGCGCGCAGTCGATGTCGGAGCTGTTCCGCGAGCTGATCGCGCAGCGCCGGGCCGAACCGCGGGACGACGCGCTGACCCGGATGATCAGCCACGAGGTCGCGGGCGAGACGCTGACCGACGACGAGCTGATCGCGTCGATGATGATGATCGCCAACGGCGCGCAGGAGACGACCGCGCACCTGCTGAGCAATTCCCTGCTGGCGCTGCGCGCGCATCCGGACCAGTTCGCCGCGCTGAGCGAGGACCGGGAGCAACTGATCCCCACCGCGGTCGAGGAGTTGCTGCGCTACGACGGCCCGGTCCTGTCGACGGCGCGGCTCGCGGTGGCCGACAGCGAACTCGGCGGGCAGCGGATCGCCGCGGGCGAGCGGGTCTTCGGGCTGCTGGTCGCGGCCAACCGGGACCCCGCGGTCTTCGCCGATCCCGCGGGCTTGGACCTGCGCCGCAAACCGAACAAGCACCTGTCGTTCTCCTCCGGGGTGCACTTCTGCCTCGGTGCGCCGCTCGCCCGGCTGGAAGCGCAGATCGCGCTCGGCGAGATCGTCACGCGATTCCCTGGCTACGAGTTCGCCGAGCCGCTCGAGAACGTGCCGTGGACCAATTCGATGGTGGCGCGGGGCCCGACCCGGCTGCCGATCAGGTGGGGCCGATGACAGCGGACTTCCTCTCCGAGCAGTTCCCGCTGGCTCCGGTCGACGACCACTTGATCCACCAGACGCCGGATCCGGTCCGGGTGGCGTGGTCGAGCGATCCGCGTTTCTACGAGCGCTACTGGTTTGTGCTGCACGACAACACCGGCGATCTGATGCTGGCCGTCGGCGGCAGTTTCTATCCGAACCTCGACAGCGCCGAGGCCTATGCTGTCGTCACGCTGCGCGGACGGCAGCATTCGGTTCGCGCGTTCCGCAGTCTCGGCGCGGACCGGATGGACCTGAGCGTCGGGCCGCTGCGGCCGGTGATCCTGGAGGGCCTGCGGAGCTGGCGGCTCGTACTGGAGCCCAATGCCTGGGACATCTCCTTCGATCTGGAGTGGACCGACCGCACCCGTCAGGTCTACGACGCCACTTACGGTGCACCGGTGCCCGGCAGCCAGCCGGTGATGACGGCGGGCTTCGAGGGGTTCGGCGAGGTCACCGGCCGGGTGCGGGTCGGCGGCGAGCGGATCGACTGGCGAGCCGGCGACGCCCGCGGCACCCGGGACCGGCATTGGGGGATCGGGCGCGGGGTCGGCGGTCCCGCGATGAACGGCGGCCATGCCGTCAAAGCGGGCTGGAAGGGCGGCAACTGGGTCCGTTTCGACGATTTCGCCGTGTGGGGCCGCCGGGTGCTCTACGAGTTCGGCGATCCCCGGCCCGGAGCCGGCCGGGTGGCGCGGGTGGACCGGCGGCTGCGGTTCGACGAAGAGACCAAGATCTTCGCCGAAGGGGTGCTCGACTATACCTTCGACGACGGCAGCACCCGGCAGGTGCGGTTCGAACGCCTCGGGCTCCAGACCGCGTTCATGCGATGCGCCATGTACGGCGGAACTCCGGACGGCGACGTCCACCAAGGGCACTACCGCGGGGGCGACCTGCCCGAGGTGCTGGTCGAAGGAGACACCTACGACCTCGCCGATCCCGCTACCCGTCTTCGGCTTCGCGGACTGGACGAGCACCACTGCCGGATCAGCTGGGACGGCCGGAGCACTACAGGCGTCCTGCAGCCGCTGGAACCCGATGCCTACGAGGCGTGCAAACGAGGCACGCCTGGATGGGCCTTTCTCTGAGCCCGCAGCATTTCCGACCATCTCAAAGGAGAGAGGAACCATGCCGCTGAAGTACGACTTCGACTTGTTGTGCCACCAGGTGATCACTCACAACGCCCGCGTGTTCGCGAACGACCTCGCCGTGGTATGCGAGGGCCGCAGGCTCACCTGGCGCGAAGTGGACGAAGAGACGAACCGCTTCGCCAACGCTCTGCTCGATTCCGGGCTCCGGCACGGGGATCGCGTCGCGCTGCTGATGTCGGCCGGTCTCGACTCGTTCATTGCCTTCTGGGGAGTCATTAAGGCCGGGCTCGTCTCGGTCCCGCTGAACGTGCTGCTCGACACCGGCTCACTCGCGCGGCTGCTCGGCGACTCCCGCGCCCGTGCGGTGATCGCGAACTCGGGCACCACGGCGACCCTCGACAGCATCCGCGACCGGCTGCCGTCCGTCGAAGACGGGCGGTATCTGACCGCCGGGGAGGAGAGCGAGGGCTGGACGTCGGTGACCGTGCTGGCGGCCGCGGCGTCGGCGGCCGCGCCGCCGGTCACCATCGGACCGGACGACTCGATCACCGTTTTGTACACGTCGGGGACCACCGGCATCCCCAAGGGGATCGAGCACAGCCACTTCAGCCGGCTGATGTACCCGCTCGGCTTCGGCATGGGCCTGCGGGTGGACCACAGTTCCGTTGCCATCGTCGCGACGCCCCCCTACGCGTCGGGCACCTGGATCACCATGATGCCGACCATGTACCGGGGCGGCACCCTGGTCATCCTGCCCAAATTCAGCGCAAGCGCGTTCCTTTCCGCCGTGGAGCAGGAGCACGGCACGCACGCGTTCCTCGTTCCCACGCAGTTCATCGCGCTGTTGAACGAACCGCGGCTCGCCGACTCCGACGTCAGCTCGATGCGCTGCCTCGTCACCTCGGGGCAGCCGATCGCCGAGACCACCTACCAGGCACTCGAGCGCACGTTCGCCGGGACCGGGATCTACGAGGTCTACGGATTCTCCGAAGGATTCGCGACGCTGCGGATTCCCGGCGACGCGGACCGGGGCAAACGGCGTTCGGTGGGCAAACCTGTGCTGCTGGACGACGTGCGCATCATCTCCGGAACGGACGGCCGGGAGCTGCCGCCGGGCGAGATCGGCGAGATCGTCGCGCACTCCGTCGGAATGATGAAGGGCTACCTCGACAATCCGGAGCTGACCGAGGAGATCATCTGGTACTCCCCGGAAACCGGCCGCAGCTACATGCGCAGCGGCGACGTCGGCTACCTCGACGAGGACGGCTATCTCTACGTCTCCGGCCGGGCCAAGGACATGATCAAATCGGGCGGGCTGAACATCTTCGCCGCCGACATCGAAGAAGTGTTCATGGCCCATCCGGACGTGCTCGAGGTGGCCGCCATCGGCCTTCCCGACCCCAAGTGGGGTGAAACTCCCTTGCTGGTGGTGATTCCCCGGCCCGGCTCGGACCTGACCGAAGAGGACCTGCGCGCCTGGGGCGACGGGAAACTCGCGCGCTACCAGCGGCCGAGCCGCATCGTCTTCCGCGAAGACCTGCCGCGCGCGGTCTACGGCAAGGTGCGCAAGGACGCGCTGCGCGAGGAATTCGGCACCGGAGCATCGCTCGAACTCTCAGGAGGACAGAACTCATGACGCTCAACGGCAGCGAGCAGACCGCGGGCGCCGTCACCGAATCGGAAGTGCCGCCGGTGGTCTACCCGGACTACGAGAGCATCGAACTGGACCGCCCGGAGCCACACGTCCTCCGGATCACGTTGGCCCGCGGCACGATGAACGCGCTCGACATCCGGCTGCACCAGGACCTCGGCGCAATCTGGCGGCTGATCGACGCCGACCCGACTGTCTCCGCGGTGGTGCTCACCGGGCGTGGCAAGGCGTTCTCCGCCGGCGGCGACTTCGACATGGTGCAGCGCATCATCGACGACTACGACTTCCGCTGCCTGATGTGGAAGGAAGGCCGCCAGCTGGTGCAGAACATGCTCGACTGCGGCAAGCCCGTCGTCTCCGCGATCCGCGGCCCGGCGGCGGGCGGCGGCCTGGCCGCGGCCCTGCTCGCCGACGTCAGTGTCGCCGGGCGCACCACGAAGCTGGTCGACGGGCACACCACGCTCGGGGTGGCCGCCGACGATCACGCCGTGGCGATCTGGCCGCTGCTGTGCGGGCTGTCCAAGGCGAAGTACTACCTCATGACCAGCGACGCGATCACCGGCGAGGAGGCCGAGCGGATCGGCCTGGTCACGTTCTGCGTCGACGACGACCAGGTCGGAGCCAAGGCGCTGGAGGTCGCCGTCAAACTGGCCAACGGTGCGCCGAGCGCGATCCGCTGGACCAAGCAGTCGCTCAACAACTGGGTGCGGGCCGCGTGGCCGTCGTTCGAGGCTTCGCTCGCCTTCGGGATTCTCGGCTTTACCGGCCCGGAAGCCCGCGAGGGCCTCGCCGCGCTGCGCGAGAAGCGGCCGCCCCGGTTCGGCCAGCGCTCCTTCATCTGACCCCTTTCGTTCCGGAGAAAAGGAATCCCCATGAACGCTGTGCCCCTGCACTCCGCGCTCGAACCTCACGAGCGGACTTACGTCGTCACCGGTGCCGGCGGCGGCATCGGCGGCGCCGCGGCCGCGCGGCTGCTGCGGACCGGCGCCAACGTCGTCGGTGTCGACCTGAGCTCCCGGCGGCTGGGCGAGACCGAGCGGCAGACCAAGGATCTGCCCGGGCAGTTCCGCTGGTTCAAGGCCAACCTCACCAAGGAGGAGGACACCCTGGCGGCGGTCGGGTTCGGGCTGGGCGAGTTCGGCTCCGTGCAAGGACTCGCCAACGTGGCGGGCGGGATGACCAACATCGACCGCGATGTCTACGACCTCCCGCTTTCGGACATCTCGCTGGACTACTTCCTCGACACCTTCGCGCTCAACGTCAACAGCGCGTTCCTGATGAGCAAGGCGCTGGAGTCGCACTTCTCCGGGCAGCGCTACGGCAAGATCGTCAACGTCGCTTCGCTGGCCGCGTTCGCGAACCGCCCCGAACTGGGCAACACGGCCTACAACTCGGCCAAGGCCGCGGTGATCGGGCTGACCCGGAGCCTGAGCCTGGTCATGGGCCGCACTGGTGTCCGGGTCAACTGCGTCGCTCCCGGGCTGGTGCTCAGCGACCGGGTTCGCGAGTGGATCGACGAGGGCTACCTGGAGCGGCACCTCGCCTACACCGCGCTCGGGGACCTCGCCCGCCCCGAAGACCTCGGCGAGTCCATCGCCTACCTGCTGGAACCCCAGTCCGACGCGATCACCGGGGAGACGCTGCGAGTAGCGGCGGGGGTCCGGTGAACGGATCCTCTCCCGAGCCGTCCGCGACGGGCGCCGACCCGGGCGGTCCGGGAGCCGCCGCGCAGCTGGCCGAGCTGCTGCGTGAGCAGCTTCCCGGTGCCAGGGACGTGGGCGTCGAACAGGTCGAGCAGGTCTTCGGCGGCAATGCCCGCCAGGCCCTCGCCGGGACGGCGACCTGGACCGAACCCAGCGCCAGGCGACGGCGGGAACCGGTGATCATGCTCAGCCGCGCACCGGGTTCGCAGGTCCAGGCCGATCCGGAGCGCGAGTACGCCGTTCTGCGCGCGCTCTCCGAAACGTCCGTGCGCGCCCCGCGGGTTTTCGCGGCGGACCGCGATGGCGCCGTGACCGGTACAAGTTCGATTGTGCTGCAACGGATGCCCGGCCGGGCCGATCCGGTCGCGTTCCTCCGTTCCCGCGATCGCGCGCGGGCGCGGGAACTGACCGCCGATCTCGCCCGCGCCGCCGCCGAGCTGCACGCGGTCGACGTGCACCGGGACGTGCCGGGGCTGACCGAGCGGTTGGGCGGGGTCGTGTCCGAGGACGGGAACATCGACCCGCAATCCACCGTCGCCGCCCAGATCGAGTACTGGCAGTCGGTTTTCCTCGGCTGCCGGCTGGAACCGCTGCCGGTGCTCGCCGGGCTCTTCGACTGGTTGCTGGACAACGTGCCGGCACCGGCACGGGTCGCCCTCGTGCACGGCGACCTGCGTCCCGGCAACTTCCTTTACGAGGATGCCCGGCTCGTTTCCTTGCTGGATTGGGAAATGGTGCACGTCGGAGATCCGGCGGAGGACCTCGCGTGGATCTTCCGGCCGCTGTGGAGCCCGCAACGGTTCCTCGACCTCGGTTCGTTCGTGCGCCGGTACGAAGAGGCGGGCGGCGCGCCGGTCGACCGGGCCGCTCTGCTCTACCACCGGGTGTTCGCCGAAGCGAAGTTCGCGGCGATCTCGATCCGCGCGGCCCGTGCCTTCGCCGACGGGACCACGACCAACCTGCGCCTCGCCGATCGGGCCGCCACCGTGACCACTTCGCTCGCTCTTGCGCTCGATCTGGCCGCCGAATGGGAATCCCTGCCGAAAGGAGCACTGTGCTGAGGCCGACGACCGGCGAGTTGCTGCGCGCGGTGCATATCCAGCTCGCCGGCCAGGTGCTGCCCGCGCTCGCCGACGGTGCACCCCGCCGTCAGCTCAAATCCGCACTTCACCTCCTGCGGCGGCTCGAACGGTCGTGGGACCTGCAGGCGACGTACCTCGAGGCCGACAACCTCGATCTGGCCGAAACACTGGACCGGGCGTTGCGGGCGCTGCCCGCCGAAGCCGGGACCGGCTATGCCCGGTTGCGGACCCGCTTCGACCGGGTTCGCAATCGGCTGCCGGAGCGCGAGATCGCGGGAAGCGCGGCGGAGGCCGGGGTGCACGACCCGGGCCTGGCGCACCTGATGACCGTCAACCACGCACTGCAGGAGATTCTCGCCGACCTGCAGGCCGCGCTCCGGCACGATCGCGATCTGCCCTCCACCGCCCTGAGCCCAGTGACGAGCATGGTCTCGGGCCTGCACCGGCGATTGGTCGCCCGGGCAGGCGAGGCCGCGGGGACCCACGATGACAACTGACTCCCCGGTGCGCGCCGTCGCACCGGCCGAAACCGGCGAACCGATCCGCAAGGTCCGCGTCGAGAGCGTCGACAAGATCGCCGACGCGATCGTCGCGATCTCCCTCGTCTCGCTCGACGGGGACGCGCTGCCCGACTGGCAGCCGGGCGCCCATGTCGACCTCCTCATGACCGAAAACCTGATCCGCCAGTATTCGCTGTGCGGTTCGCCGGCGGACCGGATGCGCTGGCGGGTCGCCGTACTGCACACCCCCGACAGCCGGGGCGGCTCGGCCTGGCTGCACACCTGCGTCCAGCCGGGCGACGTGTTGCCGGTCCGCGGGCCGCGCAACAACTTCCGGCTCGCGCCCGCCCGGCGCTGCCTGTTCATCGCGGGCGGGATCGGGATCACCCCGCTGCTGCCGATGATCGAGGCCGCCCGCGGGCAGCCGGATGTCGACTGGCAGCTCGCCTACGGCGGCCGCAGCAGGTCTTCCATGGCGTTCGTGCACGAGCTCGAACAGATGGGGGAGCGCGTCGAGATCGTGTCCGAGGACGAGTCGGGCGTGCTCGACCTTGACCGGATCCTGGGCGAACCGCGCATCGGCGTGGCGATCTACGCCTGCGGCCCGGAAGGGCTGCTGACCGAACTCGAGCGGCGGTGCCGGTCGTGGCCGCCGGGAACACTGCATGTCGAACGGTTCCGGGCGGACGCCCCGACCGGCGGATCCGCCGCCGGTGCGGAGACCTTCCAGGTCGTCGCGCAGCAGTCCGGTGTGACCGTGGACGTGCCCCCGGACCGGACGATCGTCGAAGTACTCGAGGAACGGGGCATCTACGTTCCGGTCTCGTGCGGCGAAGGGGTCTGCGGCACCTGCATCACCCGGGTGATCGAAGGCGATCCCGAACACCGCGACGCCGTGCTGGCCGAGGACGAGCAAGCCTCCGGCGAACTGATCACCCCGTGCTGTTCGCGTTCTCGTACGCCGCGGATGACCCTGGACCTTTGACCGGCGCTCCGCGGGTCGTCGGCCTGACGGGAATACGGTCGAAAAGCCCGCGCACTCCGCTGAGCTTACCCCTTGAAAAGCGACGACGGTCGACCCGGCGGCCACGGATTCGACGGCGGGCGGCTCGCCGCGTCGGCGGGCCCGTTGGCCCGGTGTTCGGGTCGCTGCCGTTCCAGACCGAAGCGGGGCGGTGCCGACAGTTTCCGGCCGCTGCTACGACGGTGCAGATGGCCGAGCAGATCCGCCGCACGAGGTTCTGCGCCACAGCGAATCCTCGTACGGCATCCGCACCGGGGCATCAGCCGCGGCCAGTTCACACACGCGCGAGCCTTGGGCACGACGACATCCGCTCGAGCGAGGCCGGAGCCCCCTCGGTTGTCAACCAAACCCCTGGGAAGACCCATCACTGCCGTCGCCGGACACCTGATCCACTCAACGCCGGACCGTCGGGACGCTGTTCGCGGTGTCAGCCAAGGCTGTGGTGGTGCACGGCGGCTACGATGCACGGCTCGCCCGCCCGGTTGCGGCCGGTGACGCGGGTCAGGGCGAGGCTCCTGCCGCGGCTCACCACGTCGGCGTTGAAATCAGCGAGGTCCCGGTGCGGCAACGGCCGAAGATAGCTGACGGTCATCGATGCCGGGACGAGACCGACGGCGGAGGTGGACAGGGCCGCGTCGGCCGCGAGTCCGGCCGCCCATAGAGTCACTCCGCCGTGCAAGGTGCCGTGAAAGTTGACCAGCTCGTCGGTGATCTCGACGCCGAGCCGGGCTCGCCCGTCGGCCGCGTTGACCTTTTCGCGCAGGTCGGCGAGGAGTCCGGGGTCGGTCCCGCTGTGGTTCCCGGAGGGTGCGTTTCCGTTGTGGGCCTCGACCTCGTCCGGTCCGGGGCCACGGCGGACGAATCTTCCCCATTGGCGGGTCCTGGCGACGAGCCGGCCGTTCGCGTCGAAAACGGACCCCTCGGCCAGTCCGGCCGTGGCGCCCGCGTGCACTGCCCGCCCCAGCGCCGACAGCCACGTTCCGGGCTCGGACAGTGGCCGAAGGAAGTCGAGGGAGATTTCGGTGCTCACCGACGAGCGCCCTTCCGGGGCCCGCGAGATCAGGGCGTAGCCGAGGATGTTGTCCGCGAGCACCCCGATCGAACCGGTTCCGCCCGGTCCGGCCGACCACGGCCCCAGCCGCATCCGTGCCGAGACTTCGCCGTCGCGGCAGACGAGTCCGTCGACGGCGAAGAGCGATTCGGGTCCGCGAGGCAGGAAAGCCGGCTTTCGGGGCGAGGCGGTGGTGGCCAAGAAGGTTCTCCCAATGGTGACGGGTTGTGCGGGGAGGTGGTCTAAAGCGTCAGGTCGTGACGTCCAGCTCGGCGAACCGCTTGCGCACGATCGGGGTCCACTGCGCGCGGAACGCCTCGATCCGGCGGGCGACCCGCCTGCCCGCCCAGTCCGGCAGCAGCGCTTCGGGCAGTTGCGGATCGGCTCGCGGGAACTCTTGCCACTCGCTGATCAGCCGGATGTGTGCGAAGAGGGTTTCGTCCGGCCCGGCCGGACGCAGGTCGTTCATCGCCGCCCAGACCTGGTCGTACCGAGCGCGCAGGTCGTCGAGGTTCCACCCGCGTTCGACGATCTCTTCGGCGGAGATCCCGATGGCGCTGACGTTGCCGGTGAAGGCGAAGGTGTGCCGTTCGAGTTCGAGCTCCTCCAGCAGCCGCCGCACCTCTGCGACCCGCTCGACGTGCGGGGTCAGCCACAGCCCGGGTACCGGGTTGCCGAAGCCCGCCCAGGTCAGGCCCGCGTAGAGCGGGCGCCGGGCGCGGCGCATCGACTGGGGGATCGTGGTCCACAGCGCCAGCCAGGACCCGTCCCAGCTGCTGAACGAATCGCTGAGCGAGTAAACTCGGCGCGAACCGGTTTCGAAGATGTGGACGAGCTTCTCGGTCAGTGTCCAGCACACTTCGCGTCCCTGGCGCTCCGGCTCGAGCCATCCGGAAGCCGAGGCGCGCGCGATAGCCTGGCGGGCGGTCTGCTCCTCGATGCCGAGACCCTTGAGGATGTGCACCAGCGTCGAGGTCCACACCGGCCGCCCGGCGGGCCACACCAGCTCGCCGAGGATCGTGATGAGCAACGACCGCGCACTTCCGTGAGCGAGAGGCGCCTCCGCGCTTCCGGGCGACAGCGCGTCGAGCGCCTCGGGTGTTGGCATGTAGCCTCCTCATCTCCATGTCGCGCGGCTGCTCGCCCGGTCCGGCAGCCACATTCTACATCATGCGCGACTGAGTGTGGCACGGTGTAGGTTGCGTTGCGCTCGGGTGCGTCGAAGACCGGGGTGCTCGCCTACCACGGTACCGAGCCGCGTGGGAGCCGGCGCGCATTCGGCGCTCGCGATGGGTTTCGGAGTCCGCAACAGGACAGACTTCCGAGAGGGCGCACGACCGGCGCGCATCGGCGGAAATCCCGGAGAACCTATACAGCGCACGGGCGGCGCGGGTACGATCCCGTCCACCCTCTGTGCGATTCCGCGATTCACTCCGGCGAGTCCGCCGTGTCTTTTCCGTGAACGAGAGGACCTTGTCGTGCCTTATGTGATCACCGATGCCTGCATCGACGTGATGGACCGTTCCTGCATGGAGGAATGCCCGGTCGACTGCATTTATGAGGGAAAACGCAAGCTGTACATCAATCCCGCCGAATGCATCGACTGCGGGGCCTGCGAGCCCGCCTGCCCGGTGACCGCGATCTCCCTCGACACGAAGGTGCCGAGCGGCAAAGCCGAATTCGCCGAGGACAACGCGAGGTTCTTCGAGGAGCCGTTGCCGGGCCGCGGCGAGGCCGTCGGCGCGCCGGGGGGAGCGGCGGTCACCGGGGCCATCGGGGTGGACACCGAGCTGGTCTCGGGATTCGGGGGCGCGGGATGAACCACGAGACCGATGTCGTGATCGTCGGCGCCGGGCCGGCCGGCCTGTTCGCCGCCTACTATGCCGGTTTCCGCGGGCTTTCCGTTGCGGTGCTGGACTCGCTGCCCGAGCCCGGGGGCCAGATCACCGCGATGTACCCGGAAAAGCGGATCTCCGACATCGCCGGCTTCCCGGCGATTCGCGGCCGTGAGCTGGTCGAGCGGCTGTTGGAGCAGGCGGCCCCGTTCCGGCCCCGGTACCTGCTGGGGCACCGGGCCGAAACCCTCGAACCCGGGTTCGCTGTCACCACCCATCGCGGCACGCGGATCACGGCGAAGGCGGTGATCGTCGCGGGCGGGATCGGCACGTTCACCCCTCGCCCGCTGCCCGCGGCCGAGCAGTTCGCCGGGACCGGGCTGGCGTATTTCGTGCGCAGGCTTGACGACTACGCCGGGACGGACGTGGTGATCGTCGGCGGCGGCGACTCCGCGTTCGACTGGGCGGAAGCGTTGCACCCGTTGGCGAAGTCGGTCACGGTGGTGCACCGGCGGGACACTTTCCGGGCCCATCCCGGCACTGTCGCCGCGGTTCGGGCGAGCCCGGTGGAGATCGTCACCGGTGCCCAGGTGACGAAAGTGATCGGGCACGAAGCGGTCGAGAGCGTGGAGATCACGCATGGCGACGAGGCGTGGACGTCGCCCTGCCAGCGGATCATCGCTGCGCTGGGGTTTACCGCGAATCTCGGGCCGTTGCTGAAGTGGGGCGTTGACGTCCACAACCGCAGGCACATCCCGGTCGGCCCGTCGATGGCCGCCAGCCTTCCCGGAGTCTTTGCCGCCGGCGACATCAACGACTACCCGGGGAAAGTGCGGCTGATCGCGGTCGGGTTCGGCGAGGCCGCCACCGCGGTGAACAACGCGGCGCATTTCATCGATCCCGGTCAACCGGTTTTCCCTGGTCATTCCACGGACGCCGGGGCCAGCTGAGCACGGACGGCCGGCAGACAGGCGGGTTCCGCCTGTCTGCCGGCCGTCGTCGTTTACCGGGTACGCGGATCCGCGTACCCGGCCGAAAGCACGTAGATCTACGTGTTGTTGCCTGCGTCACCGCCGCCATAGCTTTGGTGCTCGAGCGGCGTCATTCGGCGGAATCGCGTTGCACGAGGGCCACAGCAAAGGAGCTGAACATGGCAATTGCGTATGACAGCTTGTTCATCGGAGGAAGTTGGACGGAGTCCGCTTCCGACCGGCGGATCGAGGTCGTCAACGCGACGACCGAGGAACCGCTCGGCAGCGTTCCCGAAGCAAGCGAACAAGACGTCGACAGCGCGGTGCGCGCCGCGCGCCAGGCATTCGACCATTCCCCTTGGGCCACCGCGTCGCCCGCCGAGCGAGCGGACGTGCTCAACCGGTTCGCGGACGCGCTGGAAAAGCGCGGTGAGCAGCTGACCCGGACGGTCAGCCTGCAGAACGGCATGCCGCTGAGCCTGAGCGAGCAGTTCGAAGGCGGCTACGCGGTTGCGCTGCTGCGGTACTACGCGAGCCTGGCCACCTCGACCGAGTTCGAGGAGCGGCGTCCGTCGCCGCTCGGGTTCGACACATTGGTCCGGCGCAGCCCGATCGGCGTGGTCGGGGCGATCGTTCCCTGGAACTACCCGGTTGTCCTCGCGGTCACCAAGATCGCGCCCGCGCTGGCAGCGGGCTGCACCGTCGTGATCAAGCCGTCGCCGGGTACCGTGCTGGACAGTTTCCTGCTGGCCGAGGCGGCAGAGGAAGCGGGCGTGCCGCCGGGCGTGCTGAACTGGGTCCCCGGCGGGCGGGAGCTCGGTGCGTACCTGGTGTCGCACCCCGGCGTGGACAAGATCGCCTTCACCGGTTCGACCGCTGCCGGGCGGGCGATCGGAGAACGCTGTGGCGCGTTGCTGCGCCCTGTTTCGCTGGAACTGGGCGGAAAGTCGGCCGCGGTCATCCTCGACGATGCCGATCTGGACAAGGTGACCGAGGGACTCTTCTTCGCTTCGCTGGCCAACAACGGGCAGACCTGCATGGCGTGCACCCGGATCCTCGCGCCGCGCAGTCGTTATGACGAAGTGGTCGGTTCGCTGGCCGGATGGCTGGGCGGGTTGCAGGTCGGCGATCCGCTGGAGCCATCGACGCAGGTCGGCCCGCTCGCTTCGGCCGAGCATCGTGACCGGGTCGAGGGGTACATCGCCAAGGGCCGAGAGGAAGGCGCGCGGCTGGTGCTCGGCGGCGGTCGTCCCGAGGGACTCGACCGAGGCTGGTTCGTCCAGCCGACCCTGTTCGCCGACGTGGACAACGGCTCCACGATCGCGCGGCAGGAGATTTTCGGCCCGGTGCTGTCGGTCATCTCTTACGACGGTGACGAGGAAGCGGTGCGCATCGCCAATGATTCCGAATACGGCCTCGGTGGAAGCGTCTGGTCGGCTGACGCTGAGCGGGCCACGGCGGTCGCCCGGGGCGTGCAGACCGGCACCATCGGCGTGAACGGGTACGTGCTCGACCTGAACGCGCCCTTCGGCGGGGTCAAAGCCAGCGGCATCGGGCGCGAATTCGGCCCGGAAGCCCTGTCCGGTTACCTCCAGCTCAAGTCGATCTACCTGCCTGCCTGAAGGAGATTTCCCATGCGTGTCAAGGCCGCGGTCGTGCGCGAAGCCGGCCATCCTTTCCGGATCGAGGAACTGGAACTCGACGAGCCCCGGGCAGACGAGGTACTGGTCAAGATCCACGCCACCGGCGTCTGCCACACCGACATCGGCGTCCGCAACCAGTGGCTCCCGGTGCCGCTGCCGCTGGTGCTGGGCCACGAGGGTGCCGGCGTCGTCGAGTCGGTCGGCTCTGGCGTCACCAAGGTCGAGTCGGGGGACAAGGTCCTGCTGACCTTCGCGTCCTGCCACCGCTGCCGGATGTGCCTGCAGGGCGATCCGGCTTACTGCGAGCAGTTCGTCGTGAGCAACGTGGCGGGCTCCCGCCCGGACGGCACCAACGCGCTGCACGGTGAGGGCGACGTGCACGGCTTCTTTTTCGGCCAGTCCTCGTTCGCGACGCATTCGATCGCGACCGAGAACAACGTCGTCAAGCTGAGCCCGGACGCGGACCTGTCGATCGTGGGCCCGCTGGGCTGCGGCATCCAGACCGGTGCGGGCACGGTGCTCAACCGGCTCCGCCCCGAGACCGGCTCGAGCCTCGCCGTGTTCGGTGCCGGAGCGGTCGGTATCGCGGCGCTGATGGCCGCTCGCGCGGCCGGGTGCACGAAGGTGATCGCCGTGGACCTGGTGCCGGACCGGCTGGCGCTCGCCGAGGAACTGGGCGCCACGCACAGCATCGACGCCTCGGCGAAGGACCCGGTCGAAGAGATCCAGCGGATCACCGGACGGGGAGCCGATTTCACGGTCGATACCACCGCCGTGACGTCCGTCGTCGGTCAAGCGGTGAGCGCGCTGGCGCCCAAGGGCACCTGCGCGGTGCTCGGTTTCGGCACGGCGGGCACCGAGGTCCGGGTCGACATGCTGGAACTGCTGATGACCGGCCGCACTATCACCGGGGTGACCGAGGGTGACGCCCGTCCCGACGATTTCATCCCGCGGCTGCTGGAACTGCACGCGCAGGGCCGGTTCCCGTTCGACAAGCTGATCACGAGCTACGACTTCGCCGACATCAACGCGGCCTGCGCGGATTCCGAGGCGGGCAAGGCGGTCAAGCCGGTTCTCCGGCTGGTCTGATCCGGTCCGGTTCTCTTTTACGGCAACGGAAAGGAAACATCGTGACTGTCGACGACGGCGTCCTCGGCAAGCTGATCGAACACTTCAGCCTGCATGACCGGGACTGCCAGAAGCACCAGGACGAGATCTTCACGAAGATGCGCGCCGAGTGTCCGGTCGCGCACAGCGTCGAACATGGCGGCTTCTACGCGCTTTCGCGCTACCGCGACGTTTACGAGGCCGCGCACAAGCCGGAGCAGTTCTCCTCGTTCCCTGTCACCATCCCGCCGTTCGGCAATCCGACCCCGATGATCCCGATCGAGTCGGACCCGCCGATGCACCGTAAGTACCGGACGCTCGTCGGCGCCCGGTTCAGCCCCAAGTCGGTGGAGGCGCTGCAACCGCACATGCAGGAGATGGTCCGCACGATCATCGACGGGCTGGTCGGCAAGAAGGGCGCCGACCTGGCCAAGGAAGTGGCGATCCCGCTTCCGCTGCGCGGCATTCTCGAGCTGTACCTCGGCGTTCCCGAGAAGGACTGGGAAAAGCTCAAGGACGAGTTCCTCTACATGCTCCAGCCGGATCCGGAGTCCACCGACGAGGAGAACATGGAGCGGTCGATGGCCGCGGGCCTCAACTGCACCATGTACTTCGCCGAGATGCTCGAACAGCGGCGCACCAACGGGTACGGCGACGACTTGATCAGCCATCTCGACCAGGCCGAGCTCGACGGGGAACGGCTGACCGACGACGAGATCTACGGGTTCTGTCTCGTGCTGGTGCCCGCCGGCTTCGACACGACCGCCAGCGTGCTGAGCAGGCTGCTGCTGATGTTCGCGGAGAAACCGGAGATCCGCGACCAGCTGGAGCGGATCGTCGACGACCCGGACAAGCTGGACCTCGCCGTCGAGGAGCTGGTCCGGTTCATGCCGCCGCAGCCCGGCGTGGCGCGCAACGTCGCGGAGCCGTGCGAGTTCGCCGGGCAGCAGCTGGAACAGGGCGACCGGCTCCTGCTGCTGTGGCCCGCGGCCAACCGCGACCCGGAGGAGTTCGACAACCCGGACGAGCTGGTCTTCGACCGCCAGCCCAACCGCCACCTCGGGTTCGGCTCCGGCATCCACCGGTGCCTCGGCTCGCATCTGGCGCGGCTGGAGCTGAAGACCCTGCTGCGGGAGTTCCTGCACCGCGTCCCGCGCTACCGGATCGAGCCGGGCAAAGAGGCCGTCTGGCACACCGGCAACACATGGGGCGTGAAGACGGTGCCGGTGGTGTTCGACGAATGGCCGGAACAGTGATCAGGATCGCGATCGACTCGGATCGCTGCCAGGGCCACGCGCGGTGCGCGGTGCGCGCGCCGGAACTGTTCGACGTCGACGACGACCAGGGCAAGTCCATCGCACTGGTGGACACCGTCCCGCCCGGACTGCGCGAAGCGGCGGACGAAGCGGTCGAGACGTGCCCGGAGCGGGCGATCTCCCTTCACGACGAATAGCGTTTCGAGCAAAGGAGCTCTCGTGGGTGTCTTCAAGGACGAGGACGAGGTCTACCGCTACCTGGGCAGGATTTTCCAGGTGAGCCTGGCCGATTCCGAATTGGGGCCGAAGCTGCGGAAGGTCGGTTCCGTGCTCAAGCTCAACCAGTCCGACCCGGAGTCGACCATCGTGATCGATTTCGGCGAGGGCGTGGTGCAGCTGGGGAAGGACGGCGGGGCGGAGGTGACCCGTCCGATCGACGCCGAGCTGGAGATGCTGGCCGACACCGCGCACCGGTTCTGGCTGGGCAAGGTGAATGTCGCGCTGGCGATGGCCAGGGGCCAGATCAAGACCAAGGGCAAGGTGTCCGCGGTGATGAAGGTGGTCCCGATCACCAAGCCCTTGTTCGGCACGTACGAGAACATCCTCCGCGAAGCCGGGCGCGCCGATCTGGTCGACGCGGTGAACTGACGTGACCACGGTGGAGAAACCCGGCGCCGCACCGCCGCGGCGCCGGGTCCGGGGAACGGAACGCGCCATCGGCGTGCTGCCCGGACCGGTGCGCACGGCAGTGCTGGAGGTGGGCCAGATCTGCCAGCTGCTGGGGCAGGTGCTGGCCAGCGCGATCCGGCGCCCGCGCGGCTACTGGAAAGACACGCTCGACGAGATGTATGCGTTGCTGCGCCTGTGTTTCTGGCCGGCGACGATCTCGATGGCGGGGTTCGGGTTCCTGATCACGGTGATGGGCGTCGGCCTGCTCAGCCTGCTCGGCGCGGCGAACCGCATGGGCGCGTTCTGGGTGATGGCCGACATCCGAGAGATCGCCGCGTTCATGGTCGGCATGGTCGTGGCTGGCGTGATCGGCACGTCGATCACGTCGGACCTCGGCGCGCGCCGGGCCCGCGAGGAGCTGGACGCGCTCAAGGTGCTCGGCATGGACGTCCTGCGGATGCTGGTGATCCCGCGAGTGATCGCAACCGCCGTGATGTGCGCGCTGCTCAACTGCCTCACCTCCTTCGTCGGGGTGCTGCTCGGCCTGGTCGCGGTGAGCGCGCTCGCCGACACCACTGCGAGCGCCTACATCGACAGCATGTCGCACAACCTGTACGCCGCCGACGTGTGGGGAGCCGAGCTGAAGACGCTCCTGACCGGTCTGTTCATCGGCGTGATCTGCAGCTACAAGGGCCTCAACGCCGGCGGCGGGCCGGAGGGCGTCGGCCGGGCGGTCAACCAGGCGGTGGTCATCTGCTTCGCGATGGTCTGGGTGTTCAACTTCTTCTTCAACGCCATCGCGCAGGGGCTCAACCCGAACCTGCTGATGCTGCGGTGAAGGGCGGCCGGCGATGACGACAGTCGAGAACACCGCGAAGCTGCCGGACCTGCGCACCCCGGTCCCGCGGCGGTCCAATGTCCTGCGAAACGCCGCCGAAACTGTCGGCGACCTCGCCTGGTTCGGTTTCCGGGTGCTGGCGGAGATGCCGCTGACCCTGGGGCTCTACTTCTCCGAGGTGCTGCGGCAGGCGGCCATCCTGATCCGGTCCAGCGGAATCATCATCTGGTTCATGATGTTCGCGATCGGCGCGGAAACCGGTCTGCAGGGCCATTACATCCTCGACCAGGTCGGTGCGTCCGGCTACGTCGGGGTGTTCACCTCGATCGGCGATCTCAAGGCGGACTCGACCTCCATGTGGGGCTGGGTGCTGGCGGCCAAGGTCGGCTGCGGCTACGTGGCCGAGATCGGCTCGATGCGGATCAGCGACGAGATCGACGCGCTCGAGGTGATGGGCATCCATTCCCGCGCTTACCTCGCCGGCACCCGGCTGTGGGCGATGTGGCTCGCGGCCCCCTTCATGTTCATTGCAGGGGAAGGGTGCCAGTACCTGGGTTCCTGGGCGGTGGTACAGCCGATGCTCGAGACGACGTCACCCGGCGGCTACTCGAACATCTTCTGGTCCTTCCAGACGCCCGTAGACCTGCTGTACGCGCTGATCTGGGCGGTGCTGCTCGCCACTCTGGTGGTCCTCGTCGGCTGCTTCTACGGCTACACCGCCTCCGGCGGCCCGGTGGGCGTCGGCCGCAACACCGCCAAATCGATGATGGTCAACATGATCGTCGTGTCCGGCGCGGCGGCGATCCTTTACCAGCTCTTCTTCGGCACGACCATCCAGACCCCGATAGCCAACTAGACCGCCCGCGGCGGCGGTGAGGAGTTCCGATGGATCCGCAGAGTCGCGGTGGCGACAGCACCGACGTGCTCCCTGCCGTCCCCCAGGACGGCCGCGGGACGGGCGCGGTCGCGAAGGTCCGGGACCTGTACAAAGCGTTCGGTTCGTTCCAGGTCATGCGAGGCCTCACGCTGGAGTTCAAGCCGAGGGCGATCACCACGATCCTCGGCCCGTCCGGCACCGGGAAAAGCGTGCTGCTGAAGCACATGGTTGGCCTGCTCGAACCGGATTCGGGCACGGTGGAGATCTTTGGCGAGGACATCTGGAAAGTGCGTGAGCGCGAACGCGCCGCACTGCGCAAGCGGTTCGGCGTGTTGTTTCAGGACGGTGCGCTGTTCGGTTCGATGAACGTCTACGACAACGTCGCCTTCCCGTTGCGCAAGCACACCGACCTGCCGGAGGCCGAGATCCGCGAGATCGTGATGGAGCGGCTGAAAGAGGTCGGCCTGGAGGCGGCGGAGAAGAAGGCGCCGAACGAGATCTCGGGCGGCATGAAAAAGCGCGCGGGGTTCGCCAGGGCGCTGGTGCTCAACCCGGAGATCGTGCTGTTCGACGAGCCGGACTCCGGCCTCGACCCGGTACGCACGAGCCTGCTCAACGACGTGATCCTCAAGGTGCACGGCGACGACAAGGGCACCTATGTTGTGGTCACGCACGATATCCGCACGGCGCGCAAGGTCAGCGACTACGTCGGCCTGATCTGGCAGGGCCGGGTGGTCTACTACGGGGCCGCCGACGACGCGTTCGCCTCGGACGACCCGTTCGTGCGGCAATTCCTGGCCGGCGATTCGGTCGGTCCGCTGGGGATGGACTGACATGAGAGTCGCGAAATGGCTCGCCGGCGCGGCGGTGCTCGCCGTCGCCGTCATCAGTGGCGGCTACCTGTTCGCCATGCAGCACAACGGATATGAGATCCAGCTGGTGATGCCGAACGCGGCCAACCTGCTGGACGGTTCGCGGGTCGAGATCAGCGGCAGCGAGGTCGGGCAGGTCACCCGCCTGGCGACGCGCGACGGCAGCGCACTAGTGACCGTCTCGGTCGAGGACGCGCACGCGCCGCTGCATGCAGGCACCACGGCGCAGGTGCAGTGGCGCGGCCTGCTCGGGGAGCGCGTGGTGCTGCTGACACCCGGCCCGGTCGCCAACCCGGTGATCCCGTCCGGGGCAATGCTGCCCGCGGGCGGGGAGCAGGTGGAGCTCGACCAGGTACTGGCCGCGCTGGACCCGCGGACCAGGACGCACCTGAACTCGGTGGTGCAGCAGCTCGACCAGAGCCTCAAAGCCCATCCGGACGACATCAAGGCGACCCTGAGCACAGCCGGGCCGGCGGTGAACGAACTTGGCGCGGTGCTGAAGGCAGTCGGCCAGGACGGTCCCGCCGTCCAGAACCTGATCGCCGATCTGCGCAAGCTGATGGACCCGGTCGTCGCACGGCAGCAGGAGGTGCGCCAGGTGATCGGCAACCTGACCAGCGCGACGGACACGCTCGCGGCCGAGCAGTCCCAGCTGACGCAGGCTCTTGGCGCACTTCCCTCCACATTGGACAGTACGCAGCAGGCCGTCGACCGGGTGCCGGGCGCGGTGGACGCCGCGGTGCCGCTGCTGCAGGACGCGCAGCCGGCGACGAAACAGCTGACGTCCGTGGCGCACAACCTCAGCCCGCTGCTCACCGACCTGCGCCCGGCCATCGCCGACTTGCGGCCAACGCTCCGCTCGGCGACCGCTCTGCTGCAGACGACGCCGGCGCTGCTCGACAGCGCGCACGGGGTACTGCCGGGGGTCAGCCAGGCAGCGGCCCAGCTCAACCCCGCGGTGGCGTTCCTGCGGCCCTACACGCCGGACCTGACGGGCTGGCTGACGAACTGGGGCGCGGCGTTCGCGAACTACGACGCGCAAGGCCACTACTTCCATGGCTTGGTGCAGGTCAGTACCAGCATTCTCGACGACAACCCCGGCGTGAACACGGGGTTGAAGGGCGGGCCGAGTTCCACCCCGGCCCCGGGTATGGCCTCCGGCCAGCCGTGGATCGACGCGAATGGGAGTGCACCGCGATGAAGACTGTGGTCAAACGCGGTATCCGGATCGGAGCCGTCGTGGTGGTCGTCGCGGCGGCCGTGGCCGGGTATCTCGGGTCGCGGTCCGGCTCGGGCAAGGTCGAGCTGACGGCGATGTTCGCTGACGCGAGCCCGCTGATCCCCGGCAACCTCGTCCGGATGGGCGGCGTCCAGGTCGGCGAGATCGAATCGGTCAGCCTGCGAAACGGCCAGGCGGCCGTGCGCATGCAGCTGGACGCGGCCGTGCTGCCGGTGCACCAGGACGCGACCGCGAAGATCCGTCCGGTCACGCTGCTCGGCGAGCGCTACATCGACCTCGATCGCGGTTCGGGCCAGGCCCCGGTGCTGGACCGGGGCGTGATCGCGGCGAACCACACGAGCCGCGCGGTCGACCTGGACGAGGTGCTCAACTCGGTCGACGATCCCACAGGCACCGCGCTCGCCGCACTGGTGACGACGCTCGGCGAAGGGACCGCGGGGCAGGGGCCGAACGTCGACGCGGCGCTGAAAGCCCTCGCCCCGGCCATGCAGAACACCCAGCAGCTCGCGGCCGTGCTGAACCAGCAGAACGCGGTGCTCGGCCAGCTGGTCGACCGGACCACGCCGGTTGCGCAGGCACTCGCGGGCGGCAACGGCAAGAACCTGGACCAGGCTGTCGACGCGGGCAACCGGATGCTGGCCGCGGTGGCGGCGCAGCGCCAGTCGATGCAGCAGGCGCTGAGCCAGCTGCCCGGCACGCTGCGCACCGCGCGGCAGGTGTTGTCCGAGACGGCCGGGGCGGCCGAACAGGGCATCCCGGCGCTGGACTCGGTTCGCCCGGTGACGGACAACCTCAGTGCAATCACGGCCGAATTGAACTCTTTCGCCGACAGTGCGGATCCGGCGCTGTCCTCGCTCCCGGCCGTGCTCGACCGTGCGAAGGAGCTGCTCGACCAAGCTGCGCCGGTGGTGCGCGATCTCGGCGCCGGCGGGGCAGTGCTGCCCGGGGTGAGCGCTTCGGCGCACCGGCTGGTCGGCGACCTTACCCCGGCGCTGGGCACTGCACTGGATTTCGTGAAGTACTGGGCGATGAGCACCAACGGCCGCGACGCGCTGGGCAACTACTTCCGCGCTTTCGTTGTCACCACGCCGAAATCGCTGCTGCAAATCCCCGGTGCGGGACTGGGGCCGGCGAATCCGGCTGCGTCACAGCCACTGGCCGCGTCGCCCGCGCCGGCCAAGCAACAGGCCCTGCAGTCGTCGCCGTCGCAGCCGCAGCAGCCGCCGCTCAATCTGCCCGCTCCGGCCGGTCCTCCGCCGGGCGACCCGGGCAGCGCGACCGGCTTGACCGGCAACCAGGAGAGTTCGCTGCTCGACCAACTGCTCGGAGGCCTGTGATGCGTTCGGTCACCACCCGATCATTCGGCATCGGGCTCGTCGGTATCGCGGTGCTCGTCGTGACCGTCCTGTTCGGCATGACGGCCAGCTCCGGCGTGCCCGGAACGGCCAAAACGGTGGTGCGGGCCGCTTTCCGCAATGTCGGTGCGTCGCTCAAGGTCGGTGACGACGTCCGGGAGAACAGCTCGCGTATCGGCCGCGTAGCGGATCTGCGTTACGACGGCAAGCAGGCCGTTGTGACCCTCGAACTCGACGGCACGGTGCCCGTGTACGCCGATGCCCGTGCCGCCATCTGGGATCAATCAGCACTGGCGAAGAAGCTCGTGGAGCTCGACCGAGGGCACGCCGGAGCCGGGCCACTGAGGGAGGGGGTCATCGCGCCGGATCGCAACGTGGACTCGGCCGACCTGGACCAGGTGCTCGACGTGCTGGACCCGCCGACCCGAGAAGCATTGACCGGCACGGTCCGGGAGGCAGGTGACGGCGCGGCGGGGCACAGCAAGGACCTGCACGACTTCCTGGAGCACGCGCCCGCCGAGCTGACCGGGCTCGGGAGGACGGCGGACGCCCTGACCGCGCCGAAGGCGGACCTCTCCGCCTTGCTTCAGCGCGCCGACCAGTTGTCCGGTTCCTTCCAGGGGCACCAGCAGCAGCTGGCCGATCTGGTCGGTCAGGTCGGCGACACCGCGGGTGCACTCGCAGTGGACGACGGCAAGCCGCTGGAGGACACGCTCACGAAGCTTCCGGGCACCCTGACCGGGGCGAAGTCCGCACTCGACTCGCTCAGCGGCCCGCTGACCGATCTGCACGGCGCGCTGTCGGCGGTGCGGCCGGGAGCGCAAGCGCTGGGCCAGGCGACTCCCGATGTGCGCGGAGTGCTGGGGGAGGCGCCGACGCCGCTCGGTGCGGTGCCCGGTGTGGCGAAGAAGGCCGAGCCGGCGATCAAGGATCTGACCGGGGCGCTGGCCGACGCTCGCCCGCTCGCGCCGGCGCTGTCGCGCGGGCTCGTGGACCTGGCGTCGCCGGTGAACACCCTGGCGCAGTACAGCACTCAGGTCGTGGAGTTCTTCCGGCGCATCGAAAGCATGGTGTCCACCGAGGTTTCGCCAGGGGTGCACGGGGCGCGGGTGGGCGTCGCAGTGGAGGGGCTGTCCGCGGCCACCGGCGGGCTCCTGCCGGACTCGCTGCAGGGGCAGGACGCTTACCCCGCGCCCGGCCAAGCGGACCGGGAGCACACCCAGTCGCCGGTGAACCTGTTGCCGGGAGGGAACAACTGATGGCATTGAGAATGCGCAGACCAGTGGTGCTCGGCGCCGTCCTGCTGCTCCTCGTCGTCGGCGCGCTGTTCGGGGTGTACCAGAAGGAGCGGATCGGCACGGTCCTTTCCTCTGGCGACGTCGTCCGCGCGGAGTTCGCCAGGGAATACCGGCTGGAGCCGAACAAATCCGAGGTGAAGGTCGCCGGCGTGGTGGTCGGCACGGTCACCGGGGTCGGCAAGGCCGGTCAGGGGCACTCCCTGGTGACGATGAAGGTGGACGACGGCACCGTGGGCAAGCTGGGCAGCCGTCCCTCTGCGATCATCCGGCCGACCACGCTGCTCGGCGGCAACTACTACCTGGAACTGGTGCCCGGCGGGGACCGGCGGGCCTACGACACCGCCCAGCCCATCCCGGTGGCGCGTACGTCGGTCCCGGCCGAGCTGGACCAGGTGCTGGCCACGCTGCCGGGCCGGGCCCGGGAGTCGGTCCAGGCCAGCACGCGCCTGACGGACGAGGCGCTCAAAGCGGGAGCGGGAGACGCAGCGGGCGACCTGGTCCGGGACGCCCCCGGAGCGCTTGCCCCCGCGAAGGACGTGCTGTCCGCGGCGCGGGGAACCCGTCCGCAGGAGGATCTCTACCAGCTCGTGCCCGACTTGGACTCGGCTACCGAAACGATGACCCGTAAGGAAGGGCAGTTGGCCGGGGTGATCGACTCGCTGCGCGACGTCAGCGCGACTCTCGCCGCGCAGCGCTCACCGCTCGCCGACACGGTCGGCCGGCTGCCGGCGACGCTCGGTTCCACGCGCAAGGGACTTGACGCGCTGAGCGGGAGCCTGGACCGGGTCATCGCGGTCGCGGGCAAGGCGGCGCCCGCGGTCAAGGAACTGACTCCGTTGCTGCAGAAGGCCAATCCGGTCGTAGCGCAGGCACTGCCATTGGTCCGGGATCTGCGGCCGCTGCTGCGGCAGGTCCGTCCGCTGGCGGACGAGCTCGTGCCGACCGCCAAAGGGGCGACCTCGACGCTGAACAACGTTCGCGGGCCGGTGCTGGACCGGGTCAACGGGCCGATCGCGAAGACCGTGCTGTCGCCATGGTCGGGCACCGGCGCCTACGCCGGCGACGGCGGCAACGGCCACCTGTTCTACCAGGAGGTGGGCTACCTCGCGGCCCACACGGCGAACCTGTCCCAGTACGGCAACAAGAACGGCCGCATGCTCGGCCTGGCTCTCGGGGTCGGAGTCTCGAGCGTCGGCGGCAACGACCCGGGCACGGCAAAACTGTTGCAGTCGCTCGGTCTGATCCCTGGCGGAGCCCAGCTTCTCCCGCCGCCGGACAACTCCGGCGACACCTATCACCCGCAGCCGGCGACTTCGCCCGGCCAGGGCCAGGTCCTGCCCGGTGCCCTTCCGCCGATCCCCCTGCGATCGAACTAGGAGCGATGCGGTGAAGAAGCAATTCTCGATCCACCGGACGTGGGAACGGGTCCGCACCGTTCCCGGTCTCGGCCGCAACGTGCTCACGGTGCTGGTGCTGATCGTGCTCGGGGCGGTCAGCGCGTCGGTGATCCTCGGCAATCAGCGTTTCATCCCGCCCTGGTCGGACCGGTACGTGTTCTCCGCGGACTTCGCCCAGGCTCCTGCGGTCAACCCGGGGCAGCAGCCGAAGGTCCGCATCGCCGGGGTCGAGGTCGGGCAGATCACCGGCAGCGAGGTGACCGGCGGCGGCACCGCGCGCCTGACGATGTCGCTCGACCCCGGGAACACCGTGTATCGCAACGCGCATCTAGTCCTGCGGCCCACCAACCCGTTGAACGAGATGTACGTGGAGGTCGACCCCGGCGGACCGCCCGCTCCCGCATTGCCGCCGGACGGGGTGATCCCGGTCGGCCAGACCGAGCGTCCGGTGCAGCCGGACGAGGTGCTCGACCATCTCGACGAGCGCAGCCGCGCCGCACTGACGAACCTGCTGTCGGCCTCTGACGTCGCACTCGCCCACGCTCCGCAGAACCTGCCGGGCGGGTTGCGCGCCGCCGACGGCACGGTGACCGCGGTCAAACCGGTGCTGGACGCGCTGGCGGCGCGCCGGGACAACATCGCGAAACTGGTCACCGGGCTGACCCGGATCAGCGGCGCGGTCGGGCACAACGACGCGCGGCTGGCACAGCTGCTCGACTCCACGCAGTCGACGCTTTCCGTGCTCGCCCAGCACAACGCAGACGTCCAGGCGACGCTGACGGAACTGCCGGGGACCACCGGCGAGCTGCGCCACGCGATGGACAGCGTGAGCGGGCTGACCAGCCGGCTCAACCCGGTGCTCGACCACCTCGACCAGGCCTCCGCCCAGCTGCCGGACACCCTGCGCAAGCTGGGCGGCACCGTGGACAGCCTCGGCGCCACGGTATCCGCGGCCAAACCGGTCGTCTCCGCAGCCGGCCCCGTGGTTCGCGACGTCAGCCCCCTGGTCGGCGACGTGCACCGCTCGCTCGCGGACCTCGAGCCCGTCACGCGGGACCTGATCCCCGACTCGGCTCTGCTGGTCTCCTACCTGGGCGACCTCCAGGCCTTCATCTACAACACCAACGGCGCGTTCAGTCTTTCGGATGCCAATGGCGGCTTCATCCGCGGCCACGTCGCGGTCCCGCTGCCCGACGCCGGCGTGCTTCCGGGCACGCACAGCGGCAACACCGGCGGGAGCCACCCATGAGAATCTTCAAGGGCACGCTGGGAAAACTCCTCGTCCTGGGCGCGTTTTTCGTCCTGTCCCTGGCCTATCTCGGCTACCTGTTCGACCGGGCGGGTGTCGCCGGCCCGTTCCAGGCAGCGGCGTACACGATGTCGTTCGACACCGGCGACGTCGACAACCTGATTCCGGTCGGCGACGTGGACATCGCCGGCGTCCGGGTCGGCCGGGTCGAGGACGTGTCGAACCGGGACGGGAAAGCGACGGTCCGCCTCGCCCTGGACCCGGAGGCGGGACCGCTGCACGAGGGCGCGACGGTCCGGGTCGGCGCGAAGTCGCTTGCCGGGGAGTCTTATGTGGACGTCCAGGACGGCTCCGGCCCGGAACTGCCGTCCGGGACGAAGCTGGCGGACTCGGCGGTCAAGCCCGCGGTGCAGTTGCGCGACGTGGTCAACTCGCTCGACCCCAAGACCCGGAACGCGCTGGGCAGCGTGCTGCGCACCGCGGGCGCGGCGACCGTGGGCACCAAAGACGATGTGTCGAGCGCGTTGTCTGGGCTCGGCGCGCTCGGCCGCCAGGGCTACACCGCGATCGATGCGGTCGCCGCGCAGTCCAAAGACCTCACCGCGCTCGCCAAGCAGACCACCGTTGTGCTCGAGGCGTTGAATACCGGCGAAGGACAGATCGGGGATCTCGTCGCGGCTGCGCAGAAACTGACGACGGCCACCAGCGGGCAGAAGCAGAATCTCACCGACACAGTGCGGAAGCTTCCGCCGTTGCTGACGAGCACGCAGACCGCTACCGGCCGCCTGCGCGACCTGTCGACTGCACTGGGCCCGGTTGCGGCGGATCTCAACCAGGCAGCGCCCGCGCTGTCGACCGCGCTGCAGCAATTGCCCGCGACCACCCGGGATCTGCGCGGTCTTCTCCCCGATCTCACTGCCACGCTGCACGAGGCACCGGCCACGCTGGACCGGGTGCCGACGCTCGCCGGTGACGCTACGGCGCTGGTGCCCCAGCTCCGTACGACAATGAGCCACCTCAACCCGATGCTGGGCTACCTCTCGCCGTACGGGCCGGAGCTGGGCGCGTTCTTCTCCAACTTCGGGGCGATGCTGAACTACGTGGACGAGGCGGGCATCCACTTCTTCCGCCTCGAGCCGGATCTGGGCAACGAGAGCATCGTCAAGGGCGTGCCGGTCCCGCTTCCGGCGATTCTGACCAACCGCAACCCGTACCCGGCGCCAGGGAAGAGCCTGGCCCCCGACGGGCGCTCGTTCACCCGGCTCGAACCCGCTGGAGGCTGAGATGAGTGTGTCCGCGCAAGCGATCGCCGATCCCGAGTGGCTCGCCGAGGTCTACCGGCGGTGCCATCGAGACGTGTACCGCTACGTCCGCACTTGGTCGGTGAGCCCGTCCGTCGCGGAGGACTTCGTGAGCGAGACCTTCCTGCGCGCCGCCCGGCACGTGCTGACGTTGAAACAGCGGCAGGACAGCGTCGTGCCGTGGCTGTACCGGGTGGCGAAGAACGTCATCCTCGACGACCGGAAGTCGGCCCGGTCCCGGCGGCTGGTGGTGCTGGACGAGGTGCCCGAGCAACCGGCGTACGACGAGCTGTTCGAGGACCGGTTGACCAGGAAGTGGCTCGTCGCCGAGGTCGGCAAGTGCGTCGCGCGGCTGAGCCAGGCGCAGCGTCGGTGCCTCGACCTGCGCTTCGGCGACGGCTGCTCGGTGGCCGAGACCGCGAAGCAGATGGACCGGACCGAAACCGCGGTCCGGCAGTTGCAGTACCGGGCGCTGATGCGGCTGGGATCGCTGCTGCCCGCCACGGTCGCGCCCGGAGGATCTTAGACAAGGTTAGGAACTGAGTAGCAGGCGCTGTTGACTATCTGCAGCAGCGCGGTTACGGTGACCGCCGTCACAGCGAAGGGGTCGGTGCACATGAGCCGCAGGACGATCGGTGTCCGGGTGGCAGGCGCGGTGCTTGCCCTGGCCGCGCTGGCGGGTGCGGCTGCCGGGCTCGTGCAGCTGCGCGTCGAGACGACCGTCGACTCGTTCCTGCCCGCGGGGGACCCCGCTGTCACGGCGCTGGGAGACAACGCCCGGACCTTTGGCGGCGACCCCATCGTCGTCCTGTTGGAATCCCAGCAGCCGCAAGGACTTCTGCTCGGCGACGGCCGGCTGCCCACGCTCATGCGGCTCGAAGGGACACTGGGGCGCCTGCCCGACGTCGCGACCGTCTACGGCCCGGCGACGATCATGAACCAGCTCGCCATCACTTCGCAGGACATGCTCGCGAGGCTGAGCGGAACCCGGGACGGGCTGCGGGCCAAGGCCGAGAGCGAAGCCAAGGGGAAAGGGCTGACCTCGAGTGCGGTCACCGCGGCGGGGAACGCGGCGGTGACGGACTTCGACCGCCGCTATGGGGCGCTGCTCGTGCGCGGCCTGCCTGCCGGGCTGCCCACGACGAACAACCCGGGCTTCGTCCGGAATGTGATCTATGACAGCTCCGGGAACCCGCGGCCCCGCTGGCATTTCGTCGTGCCGGCGCCGAACGCAGTCTCGGTGCTGGTACGGCCGCGAGAGGGACTGGACGAGGCAGGCACGCGGCGGCTGGTGTCCGCGGTCCGCGACGCGGTCGGCCATGCCGGGCTGGCCACCAGCCGGGTCACGGTCACCGGCGTCCCGGTGGTCACCTCCGCGGTAACGGACGAGGCGGTGGGCGAAATCCCGCTGATCGGCGCACTGGCCGTCGTGGTGCTGCTCGGCAGGTTCCTGCTGGCCGGCCGGAGGGAGCGCCTCCTGCGCAGGCTGTGGCCGCTGGCCGCCGCGCTGATCGGGGGAGTGCTGACCCTGGCGGCGTTCGGCTGGGCGGGCGTTCCGATGTCCTTCGGTGCCATCGTGCTCCTGCCGCTGCTGCTGGGCATCGGCAGCTCGTTCCCGCTGTACCTGGGCATGGTCGCCGACCGGCGCAAGGTGGTCGTGATGTCGGCGGCGAGCGCGGCGGCGTTCCTGTCGCTGGCGATCTCGCCGCTGCCGTTCGTCCGTGAGCTCGGCTTGGCGCTGGGCCTCGGCGTCCTGCTTACCGTGGGCGCGACTTTGCTGCTCGGCCGCCGCTTCGCGCCGTCCCCGCCGGAGCCCGGCAAGCGGGTTCGCGCCGTTGGCGGGGTCCGGCGGTGGGTGCTGATCGGGTGCTTGGCGGCGGTCGCCACGACCGGATGGGCGGTGCTGCCCCGGCTCGAGGTCCGGGCGAGCCCGGAGGACGTGGCGCGCGGGCTGCCGGCGCTGGACGAAGCCCGGTACGCCGAACAGGTGCTCGGTTCCTCCGGCGAGGTCAGCGTTGTGCTGCGCGGCAACGACGTGCAGAACCCGGCGGCGATGAAGTGGCTCAACCAGGCGCAAGACGGCGTGATCGCGCGTTTCGGCGACCGGCTCCGCCCGATCGTCACGGCACCGGACCTGCTCGGTTTCCTCGGCGACAAGCCCACTTCGGGGGAGATCGCCGCCGGCTTGCAGCTGATGCCGCCGTACCTCACTTCGTCCGTGCTGTCCCCGGACGGAACTCAGGCACTGCTCACTTTCGGGCTGAAGCTGCAGGATCTCGGGAAGCAGGCCGGACTTCTCGACGATGTGCGCGCATCCTTGCCGCCTCCGCCGCCAAGGGCGCACGCGGACGTAGTGGGCCTGCCGATGGCCGCTGCCCGCGCCTACGACCTGGTGCGCTGGGATCGGTATCCGGCCAATCTCGCCGGGATCGCCGCCGCCGGGATCGTGCTCCTGTGCGGCTTGCGCCGGCGGGCTGACGCGCTACGGGCCGTTCTCGCGGCGGTGCTCGCCACCGGCTGGACGATCGCCGGATTGTGGGCCGTCGGCCAATCCCTGAGCCCGCTCACCGTGGCGCTCGGCTCGCTGGCCACGGTCACCGCCGCCGAGTTCACGATCCTGCTGCTCGACGACGCCCGCCCGAGACGGGTCGTGCGGTGGGCTTGCGCGACGTCGGTCCTCGGGTATCTGGTGCTCGCGTTGTCGCGGATCGGTCTGCTCCGCGAGTTCGGGCTCACGCTCGCCGCGACCGTAGTCGTGTCCTATCTGGCCGCTCTCGCCTGTGCGTCGTTGGGACGCAGGGCAGGATCAGGCAAGCAGGCGACGGCTCCTTTGAAAGCCGAATTGGTGGAGGTGTAGAGAGTGAAACTCCGGGTTGCCGGGTTCTTCCGGCGATGGACGGCGGTGCCGGCCGGACTGCGGGCCCAGGGGGTGCTCGCGGCCGCGCTGGTCGCCATCGCCGGAGGGTCGGGCGGGAATCTCGTCGTACGCGCGCTCCACGAGCTGCCCGCCGGGTCGGCGTTCCGGGTCGGCGACGTCGTCGTGTCGCAGGAACAGCTGCAGCAGCGGGTGAACGTCATGGGATTGCTCTACGGGGTGCAGCAGCCTTCGGATCCCGCCGGGACGGACCGGTTCCGGCGCGCGGTGGCCAAGGCAGTCGCGGTGAGCATGATCGTCGACGACGCGGCACGGGGTTCCGGCATCGTCATCGCCGACAAGGCCGCCAGCGACCAGCTCGACAAGACGGTCAGCGACAACGGCACCGACCGCAAGTCGTTCGTCCAGCAGCTCGGCGCGCACGGTCTGTCCGAAAAGGACGTTCTGGACGAGGTCAAGCGGCAGCAGGCGGGAGCGCGGTTGTTCCAGCAGGCCACCGCCGGGGTCAAGGCCGCCACCGATGCGGACGCGCAGCACTACTACGACGCGAATCGTGCGCAGATGGTCTCGCCCGAGCAGCGCGATCTCGCCAACATCGTCGTGTCGTCGCCCGACCAGGCGCAGCTCGTCGCGCAGCAGGCCCGGTCGGGCAAGGATTTCCCGGCGCTGGCCGGGCAGTACTCGATCGACGGCAGCACCAAGGGAAACGGGGGTTCGCTGGGCAAGGTGACCGCGAGCCAGCTCGACCCGGGGTACGCGAAAGCGGCGTTCGCCGCGCCTGCCGGGGCGGTGTTCGGCCCGGTGCAGACCCAGCAGGGCTGGAACGTGGGACGAGTCGGCGCGGTCCACCCCGGCAGCCCGATGTCTTTAGACCAGGTCAAGGCCGCGGTCAAGACCAAATTGGACAATGACGAGAAACTGAAGGTCTGGGACGATTTCCTGGTTTCCCGGATCAAGTCCGCGAGGGTGGAATACGCCCCCGAATACCTGCCGCCCGACCCGGACGCGCCGCCCGTGGACGGTCAGTAGAAGGAAAAGGAGGACAATTGTGCTGGCTTTGATCGCGGCGGTGGCCGCGGGGATCTGTCTCGGGCTCGGCTGGCTGCTGGGACAAGTGGTGCTGGTCTATGTCGCGCTGGGTGTCTCGGCCACGGGCTTCGTGCTCGTTCTGGTGGAGGCGCTGCGCCGCCGGAAGGCGGCCAAGGCGGCCGAAGCCGCTGCAACAGCCGACGAAGCCGAACCGGAGGAAGCCGAGGCCGGGGATGCGGATGACGACGAGGTGGACGCGAATCCGGTCGAGCAGCAGGAGGATCCGGTGGACGAGCGCGGCGACGTCCTTCCCGTCGCGACGGTGGAGGACGGCGAGGTCGTTTTCGTGGTGCCGGGGCGAATGCGCTTCCATCTCGCCGGATGCCGCCTGCTCGAGGGCAGGGACGCGGAGCAGTTGACCCTGGACGAGGCCGAGGACGAGAAATTCACCGCCTGCACAGTGTGTGCGAACCACGCCGCGGCGGAACTGGTCGGCGGCTGAGTTCCCGCGATTTTTCCCGGCCGGGGAATTCCGGTTCGGGCCGTCGATGGGATAGAATTTCCCGTGCCTGCGCAACGGTGCGTCGGTAAGGGATGTGAGTGCCGGTGTGTCCACGAAGTGCCACTCTCGACAACGATTTGACCAGTTTCATCGGTCGCCGCAAGGAAATCGCCGAACTCAAGATCGTGCTCTCTTCGACGAGGTTGGTGACCCTCGTCGGGGTGGGCGGGGTGGGCAAGACGCGCCTCGCGCGGCGGGTCGGCCAGGGACTGGCCAAGAGCTTCGCCGACGGGGCGTGGTTCGTCGATCTGGCACGGGCTTCCGAGCCCGCGCTGCTGCCGAACGTCGTCGCGGAGGCGCTCGGTGTCCCGGACCAGTCCGCGCTGTCGCCGCAGTCCGCGCTCGCCGAGTATCTCGCCGAGCGGGAACTGCTGCTGATCCTGGACAACTGCGAGCACTTGCTGCAGGCGTGCGCGGCGCTCGTCAGCGACCTGCTGCGATCGGCCGCCGGGGTCGTCGTCCTGGCGACCAGCCGTGAACCGCTCGGGGTGCTCGGTGAGCACAGCTGGCCGGTGCCGCCGATGTCCATGCCGGACCTGGCGAACGTGGCTCCGGCGCGGGGCGGCTACGTCTACGGTTATGAGGCGCTGGAGTTGCTCGAGGAACGCGCCAGGACGGTGCGCCCCGAGTTCACGATCGGGCCGATTTCCCGCGCCGCGGCCGCGCAGCTGTGCCGTCGGCTCGACGGTCTGCCGCTGGCGATCGAGCTGGCCGCGGTGCGCCTGCGTGCGCTCTCGCTGGAACAGATCGTCGCGCGGCTGGAGGACCGGTACCGCTTGCTGAGCACGGGAAACCGGGGCGGGCCGGCGCGGCACCAGACCTTGCGCGCGGCGGTGGACTGGAGTTTCGACCTGTGCTCCGATCGCGAACGGCGGCTGTGGTCGAGGCTTTCGGCGTTCGCCGGGTCCTTCGCCCTGCAGGACGCGGAGGAGGTGTGCGCCGGCGGCGAGATCGAGCGGGAGGACGTCTTCGAGATCTTGTCGAGCCTGGTCGAGAAATCGATCGTGCTGTGCGAGGGGGTGGACGAGCAGTCCCGTTACCGCTTGCTGGAGACCATCAAGGCGTACGGCCACGAGCGGCTGGCTGCGGCGGGCGAGGACGTGGCGCTGAGTCGGCGGCATCGCGACTACTACCTCGGGCTGGCAGAGCGCAGCGAGGACGGCTGGTTCGGCCGTGACCAGGTGAGCTGGTGCACGAGGCTGCAGAATGCACAGGCCAATTTCTGGGCCGCGCTGGACTTCTGCCTGGCGACGCCGGGGGAATCGGCGTCGGGCTTGCGGATGGCGGGCGCCCTCGTGTTCTTCTGGAACGCGTGCGGTCACCTCAAGGACGGGCGGTATTGGCTCGGCAGGGTGTTGTCGGCTGCCGCCGAACCGTCGCCGGAGAAGGCGAAGGCATTGTGGGTCAACGGATACGTAGCGATGACCCAAGGCGACAACGGCGCGGCGATGACCGCTTTCGCCGATTGCCTCGTATTGGCCGCGCAGCTGGACGACCCGGTGGCGCGCGCGTACTGCCAGCAGTTCCGCGGCTCGGCTGAGCAGTTCAAGGGAAACTTGGAAGAGGCCGAGGTACTGCTGGAGGAGGCGGTCCGGTCGCACCGCCGCAGCGGCCTGGTGAACTCGCTGACGGTCCTCGCGACGGCGCAGCTGGGGTTTGTGTCGTGCCTGATGGACAAGGCGGGCCGGGCTCTCGAGCTGTGCGACGAAAGCTCCGCGGTGAGCGAGGCGCACGGTGAACTGTGGGCATTGTCCTGGGCGCACTGGGTGCGAGGGCTGGCCTACTGGACGCTTGCCCGCTTCGAACAGGCGGCGGTCGCGCTCCGCGATTCGCTGCGGGCCAAGCACGCGCTCGACGACCGGCTCGGCATGTCGGCCTGCGCGGAACTGCTTGCGTGGACCGCATGCGAGGCAGGCACTTCCCGTCGTGCTGCCCAGCTTCTCGGTGCGGCCAAGGCGTTGTGGGCCTCGATCGGGCATCCGCTGTTCGGCTCGGCGGAACTGCTGGACATCCACGACGGGTACGTGGAACGCCTCGAACTGGCGCTGGACGACAAGGTCTTCGGCGAATGCCACGCTGTGGGCGAGCAGATGTCGGTCTCGGAGGTGCTGTCGTTCGCGTGCGATGAGGGGGCGCCGGAGCCGGCCGGCGGGCCGCGGTTGACCCGCCGGGAAAAGCAGGTCGCCGAGCTGATCGCGGAGGGCCTGACGAACAAGCAGATCGCCACCCGGCTGGTGATTTCGCAGCGAACCGCGGAAGGGCACGTGGAGCACGTGCTGGCGAAACTGTCGTTCGCCTCGCGCGCTCAGGTCGCCGCGTGGGTCGCCACGCGCGCGTGAGGGCCTGCCACAGGTCTCAGTCGGGGACGGTTTCGGCGACGAGCCGGTCGGCTTCAGTCGGCGGCGGCTTCCTGGCTATTGCGAGCCAGGTACCCGGGACCCCGTTGCTGATAACGCCCAGGCCGACCACACCGGTCGTCGGTTGTTCGCCGGGTACTGCGCTCATCTCAGAGCCCCTTCTGCGTAACGACTTCATCCCAACCACAGTCGCCGTCACCGGTCCGCCCTCGGCGAGGCCAGCGAATGTGATGAAATGGCGGCTAGCCGACGGGGTCGTGCAGCTTCCGCATCCGGCGTGTGGCGACTGCGCCATGTGTGTGCGAGGAATGGCCTGAGGCTCACTCCGGGAGTGGACACCGAGTTAGCAGGACCTGTTGTCCTGTTGAAAGGATGTCCGCATGCCTCCTCGCAAGCGCCGTTCGTACACGGCCGAGTACAAGGTCGAGGCTGCTCATCGCGTGATCGATTCCGGCCGTACGATCTCCGAGGTCGCTCGCGAGCTGGGCATCGACGCGGGCATGTTCGTGTCGGGTCAAAGACGAACGACGCAGGATCGCCGCGGCAGAGGTCCACGGGGACAAACCCCTGGAGGCCGCCGCACGGGACGAGTTGCTGCGCCTGCGCGGGCAGGTGGCCGAGCTGGAGAAGGACAACGCGTTCCTGATAAAGCCTCGGCGCACTGTGCCGCGATGCAGAAGAATCGGCCCGGTTCGCTCTGATGGCCAAGTACGCCGGCCCCGATGAGTTCACCGGGGCCGCCGGCGTCGCCTCGCCGCCATGCACGCGGTTCTCGGTCCGGCGCAGGGCGCGGCTGCTGGGCGTGTCGGCGTCCGGCTACTACGCGCACGTGAAACGTGCCGCGGCAACGGTGCTGACGCCGCGGCAGCAACGCCGGGCCGATCTGGAGGTGAAAATCGCCCGGGTGCACCAGGAGCCTGGCGGGACCTACGGGTCGCCGAGGATCTCCGCGGAGCTGCGCGATCAGGGCGAGGTGGTTACGGCGAAGACCATTGCCAAGATCATGGCTTCGATCGGGCTGGAGGGCATCAGCCCGCGCTCCTTCACGGTGAAGACGACGGTGGTCGACCCGGGCGCGTCGTTCCCGACGGATCTGGTGGGCCGGCACTTCGACCAGGGCCGGCCCGACGCGGTCTGGCTGACCGGCATCACGTATCTCACGTGCGGCGAGGGAGACATGTTCGTCTGCGCGGTCCGGGATGGATGCACCCGGAAAGTGTTGGGCTACAGCATTTCCGACCACATCAGCGCAGAGATGGTCACAGACGCGATCGATGCTGCCGTCGCTGCCCGCGGTGGCAGATGTCGTGGCACGACCCTGGATTCCGATCGCGGCGGGGAGCGCACCGCGCGCCTGACCGCGACGACGTGTTTCCGCCACGGACTGCGACGGTTGATGGGTGCGACCGGGATCTGCTGGGACAACAGCCCGGCGGAATCGTTCTGGCCGACGTTCAAACACGAGCGCTACTACCGACGTGCCTACGCCACAAAGACAGAACGCGTTGCCGCGGTTGACAAATTGGATCTACTTCTACAATAGTGAACGACGGCACTCCGCGATCGGCATGCTCAGTCCCGACAAGTTCGAGTAGTCGCTCCACGCGGCCGCTTAACCCTCGTAAACCCCTGTCCACCATTCGGGGTGAACCTCACTGGTCGGAGCCGGGAAGCAGGTCAACCCGGTGGCAGAGGTGGCGAAGATGCTCGCGTAGTAAGGATTCCAGTCGCCGGGTGTGTCCGAAACTGAAATCCAGTAACATGGTTCCGGTTGTCGAACGTGCGTACACGCTGTCAAACAGTGCCTTCATGCCACCTGATCGCAGCAGGTCGAGGTCGTCGATTCTGTCCGCGCCGCGCACATTCCCGCGATCAATATGGTCAGCTTGGGTGTCGGATCGGCTGATCCGGACTTGATCCTCGGCGTGGTGGTCGAGACCTTCTACGCCAGCAGCGTACTGAGCTCGGTCTGCCCGGCCGATGCCATTACCGGCACCAGCCCGGCCAGCGACACGAGGATGTGTCCGTCGAACGCCGCGGACTCTGCGGTGAATCTGTGCGAGACCCGCACTCGAAATACCCTCTCGAGCCGTGTGGCTGCCGCCTAGACATCAGCGATGATCCCAGCTCAGAGGGCACTTTCCCGTTTACGACACCCGACAGTCGCCAATCGGTCGGCGGAGCCAGGCTCAGCGCTGCCCGCCTCACTGAGATCGTTCGACCTGGCCGTCGGTCGTTGGGTAGTACCGTGCAGGATCGCGGCCCGGGAGCCGTCTGACCGTTGTCATGGAAGATATTCTTTCCACGCTGTTGCCCCGGCTGTGGCGGCCGGGCCGAGGTCGAGTTCGTGCCCCATCCGGTCGCGTTTCGTCCGCAGGTACTCGATGTTGTGGGCGTTCTGGAGTACCGGTAGCGCGACCCGCTCGACGATCTTGAGGCCGTAACCGTCGAGACCCCCGTACTTCGCGGGGTTGTTGGTGATCAGACGGAGCCGTCGGATGCCGAGGTCGCCGAGGATCTGTGCGCCGGTTCCGTAGCTGCGGGAGTCGGCGGGCAGTCCCTGTGCGATGTTCGCTTCCACGGTGTCCATGCCGTCTTCTTGGAGTGCGTAGGCCCGGATCTTGTGCGACAGGCCGATTCCGCGACCTTCGTGTCCGCGCAGGTATACGGCCACGCCGCGCCCTTCCGCCGCGATCACTTGCAGGGCCTGTTCGAGCTGGCCGCCGCAGTCGCAGCGTAACGAACCGAGGATGTCGCCGGTCAGGCACTCACTGTGGACACGGACCAGTACACCCGCCGCGGTGGCGCCTGCCGCCGCGACATCGCCCAGCACCAGCGCCAGATGCTCGATGCCGTCCAGGGAGGACCGGTACACCACAGCGCGGAAGTCGCCGTACCGGGTGGGCAGCGCACAGCTCGCGGTCGGTTCGACGAGGCGTTCGCTGGCCCGTCGGTACCGGACGAGATCGCTGATCGACAGCACCTGCAGGCCGTGTTCCGCGGCGAAAGCGCTCAGATCGCTGCCACGGCGCATCGAACCGTCGTCGGCGACGATCTCACTGATCACGCCGGTGCCGGACAGCCCGGCGAGCCGAAGCAGGTCGACGGTGGCCTCGGTGTGGCCCGCGCGGACGAGCACTCCTCCTTCGCGCGCCCGCAGCGGAAAGACATGACCGGGTCGGCGCAGTTCCGCGGGCCGGGTAGCCGCGTCGGCCAGCGCGTGCACCGTCCGTGTGCGGTCGGCGGCCGAGACACCGGTGCTGGTGGTGATGTGATCGACGGTGACGGTGAACGCCGTGTCGTGGGCATCGGAGTTGTCCGTGACCATCTGGGGCAGCGACAATGAGTCGGCACGCTCACCGTCCATGGGCGTGCAGACGATTCCGGTGGTGTGCCGGACGAGGAAGGCCATTTTCTCGTCGGTGACCAGTTCGGCGGCCAGCACCAGGTCACCTTCGTTCTCGCGGTCGGCGTCGTCGAGCACCACCACTGGCTCACCGTTGGCCAGTGCGGCGACGGCGTGCTGGACCGCCCCGGCAGGCAGGTCGGCGCTCATCGGACCGGCTCGGCGTGCGCGGCATGGGTACCGAAGGCGCGGGCGTGATAGGTCAACGGCGGACCCGACGCGGTGTCTGCAGCGACCACGTCACCGAGTATGACGAGGTGGTCGCCGCCTTCGATGAACCTGGCCACCCGGCAGGCCATCCAGCCCTGTGCACCCTCGATCCGGGGCACTCCGTTGTGGCTGCGCCATTCGACGCCCTGGAACTTGTGGTCTCCCTTGCCCGCAAAGGCGAGTGCCAGCGGTGCCTGATCCGCGGCCAGCACGTTGAGCCCGAACGTCCCGGTCTCGCGGACCAGCGCGAGGAGGTCCGAGCCACGGTCGAGCGAGACCAGAACCATCGGGGGTGACAGCGAAAGGGACGTGAACGCCGACACGGTCGTCCCGTGTGGATGGTCGGTGGACATAGTTGTCACCACCGATACCGGCGTGCACACGCTCGCCATCACCTCCCGGAAGGAGGTCTGGATCTCATCGAGAGACGTCATCGGCTGCCTCCGCTTTTTTCGTAGACCACGAAGAGGTTGTGCCACGGATCCTCGAGTACGGCACGGCGTTCGTGCGGCCCGTCATGAGCGGGTGCGATCACGCTGCCGCCCGCGGCGGTCGCCACGGTCATGGCAGCGTCGACGTCGGCCACGCGGAAGGAGACCGCGGCGTGGCCAAGGGTCAGGTTTTCGGCCCCGGCGGTCAGCGCGAACATCGTGCCGGCGTCGAAGGCGGCGAAGCGCTCCTTGTCCTGGAACGACAACGGCAGCCCCAGACCGGCGTAGAACTCCACAGCTGCGGGCAGATCGGCCACCGGGTACAGCACATTGCCGATAGTCACCGGATCCGGTGTCTGCATGGCTCCTCCTGGGTACGGCCCGCACGCGTGCGGCGTGCGGGCCACCGGCGCCTCAACGCGCGGCTTCCTTCGCCGCGGTCTCGTCTTCGTGCTTCTTGCTGAATGCCTCGATGGCCGCCCAGTTCTTGGCGGTCAGGTCCTCACGAACGCCGCGGGTCCACTGTTCGTTGGCCTGCAGGCGGCGCGTGGTGCCCTGGAAGTAGGGCATCACGAAGTTGGCGAACAGGTGGTAGTGCTCCTGCTTCGCGCGCCAGGGTGCCCAGTTGTGGTCGAACAGGAGCATGGCGCCGAAGCCGCCGTTGCTCTGGTCCCACAGTCGCTCGATCTGGGCGATCGCGTCCTCGTAGGTGCCGATCACGCCGGTGCCGCTTTCGATCACCCAGTCGATACGTTCCTTGGTGGTCGTGCCTTCGACCTTCATCTGCGGGGTCGATGCGGTGTGCTGCAGGTAGTCGCACCAGGCGTCGATGCCGTAGGCGGCATCCTTGACGGCCTGGTCCTTCGTTTCGGCGATGTGGAAGGGCGCGACGAGCCGCCAGCGGCTTCGGTCGGGCTGGTGCCCGAACTCCTGGGCTCGCTCGGTGAGCGTGCCCCAGTGGTGCGCTACGGCGTCGAAACCACCGGCGCTGGTCGCGCCGATGGAGATCATGCCGAGGTCGTGCTTGCCGGCCAACCGCGGCCCAGACGGCGACACGATCGCGGCGGTTGCAACTTCGAACAGCGGATTGGTGTAGGTGTCGAGCTGGAGGCGGGCGTCCTTCAGCTTGTACCGCGGGGTCTCGATCGTGAGAGGCTCGTCGTTGGTCAGCAGGTGCATCAGCACCTCGGTGTCCACCTCGAGCGCGTCGCGCTGCTCGCTGGACTCGATCCCGATCATGTTGGCGTCCGTGGCCAGCGCACCAGGACCCAGCCCCAACATTGCGCGGCCCCGGGTCAGGTGGTCGAGCAGTACCACACGATCGGCTACCCACAACGGGTTGTGGTACGGCAGCGAAAGCACTCCGGTGCCCAGCTTCATCCGCTGGGTGACCTGTGCGACGTGCGCAATGAACAGTAGTGGATCACCGATCGGCTCCACGCCGCAGGAATGGTGCTCGCCGAACCACGCCTCCTCGAAACCCATCCGGTCCATCAGCTGGCAGAGTTCGACGTCACGCTGGAGCGCATACGTCGGGTTCTGGATGGTCGGGACGTGGTGGGGCGGAATGAACGCGCCGAACCGTAGCCGTCGTCGAGTCACAGTGGCTCCCGTCGTTGGGTGGACCTGTACTTGCCGCGTGTCCGCGGTGTGGTGCTGACCATCACAGCATCACACCGGATCAGGTCTGTCAACACCATAGTTGACTCGCGGCGAGTCGCACGTGGACGTTCGCAGTCAACTACCATGTTGACGACGGCATGCGGGTGTGCGACGTTCACTGTGCGGCCGAGCCGCCGCCGTCTTCCGTGCGTCAGATCCGAGGAGTGCCATGAACCCATCGCTGTTCTCGCTCGAGAATGCTGTCGCGCTCGTGACCGGTGCGTCCGGCGGGATTGGGGCCCGAATCGCGTCGGGGCTGGCCGGTTTCGGCGCCTCGGTCGGCTGCGTCGACCTGCCCGGATCCGCGGTGGACGAGACGTGCGAGGCGATCGGCGAGCTCGGCGGGAAGTCGGCGGCCATTTTCGCCGACGTGCGTGCGGAGGAGCAGCTGACCGCAGCCGTCGCCGAGGTCGAGGCGACGCTGGGGCCGCTGACGCACGCGGTCAATTGCGCCGGGATCAACAACCAGGTGCCCGCGGAGTCGATGTCCCGCACGAGCTGGCAGGACCTCATCGACGCGAACCTCACGGGTATTTTCTTGTCCTGCAAAGCCGAAGGCATCGCGATGATGCGCAACGGCGGCGGCAGCATCGTCAACATCGGCTCCATCTCGGCGAGCATCGCCAACCGGGGCCTGAGCCAGGTGCACTACAACTCCGCGAAGGCCGGGGTCGTGCATCTGACCAAGTCCCTTGCCGTCGAGTGGTCCGGCCGTGGCGTCCGGGTCAACGCCGTCAGCCCTGGCTACACCGCGACGCCGATGGCGCGACACCCCGAGGTCTGGCCACATGTGCAGGCGTACGTGAAAGACATCCCGCTTGGCAGGATGGCCGAGCCCGATGAGCTGGTTGGGCCAGCCGTGTTCCTGCTCAGCGCCGCGGGCTCCTACTGCACGGGGGTAGACCTGTTGGTCGACGGTGGTGCGACCGTCTGGTGAGGGAATGGCACTGCGACCGAGTTTTTCCAACCAGCTCAGACAAGGGAGAACGTCATGCGTGACGCCGTGATCGTCGAAGCGGTCCGCACACCGGTGGGTAAGCGAAACGGCGGGCTGTCGGCGGTGCATCCGACCGATCTGTCCGCCTATGTCCTGCGGGCGCTGGCCGAGCGCAGCGCCATCGATCCCGCGGTGGTCGACGACGTCGTATGGGGCTGTGTGTCCCAGATCGGCGAGCAGACCTACGACATCGCCCGTAACGCCGTCCTCGGCGCAGGGTGGCCGGAGAGCGTGCCCGGCACCACGGTCGATCGCCAATGTGGGTCCTCGCAGCAGGCGGTGCATTTCGCGGCGGCAGGGCTGGTTGCGGGCCACTACGACGTCGTCGTCGCGGGCGGCGTGGAATCGATGAGCCGGGTGCCCATGGGCTCCTCGCTCGACGAGAGGGACCCGCTGGGCTCGCTGTTCGCCGAACGCTACGGGGTGTTCCCGAATCAGGGCGAGGGTGCCGAGTTGATCGCCGAGAAGTGGGGCTTCTCGCGAACGGAGCTGGACGAGCTGGCCCTGCGATCGCACGAGCGCGCCGCCGCTGCGCAAGACGCGGGCCGGTTTGACGCGCAGATCGTCGGAATCGAGACCGAAGCCGGACTCGTCACCCGTGACGAGGGCATTCGCCGGGGCGGGACCGTCGAGAAGCTGGCGCAGCTCAAACCTGCGTTCCGGCCCGACGGAGTCGTTACCGCCGGCAACGCATCGCAGATCAGCGATGGATCCGCGGCGCTGCTCATGACGACCAGCGAAAAGGCGAAGGAGCTCGGCCTGCGCCCGGTTGCCCGCGTGCACAGCGCGGCGGTCGCCGGCGACGATCCGATCAAGATGCTCACCGCCCCCATTCCCGCCACCCGCAAGGTGCTCGACCGTGGCGGATTGCGGCTGGACGAGATCGGGGCCTTCGAGATCAACGAGGCGTTCGCCCCGGTCCCGCTGGCCTGGTTGCACGACTTCGCCGCCGACGAGAAGCTGGTGAACCCGCTCGGCGGAGCGATCGCGCTGGGCCACCCGCTCGGCGGCAGCGGGGCGCGCATCATGACCACGCTCGTGCACCACATGCGGGACCAGGGAATCCGCTACGGACTGCAGAGCATGTGCGAGGGCGGCGGTCAGGCCAACGCCACGATTCTCGAACTGGTTTGAGCCGCACCGTGCGCCGCCTGGCGAACAGCGCCTAATCGTCGAACCCGAACCGGGTGTGCAGGTCATGGGCGAGGTACTCGGTCAGGTCGCGAGCCTGGGCGAGTACCCCGTCCATCCACCAGAAACCGTGCAGCGCGCCGGGCACGAGGTGGGTCGTCGTGGGCACGCCGGCTGCTCGCAGCCTGTCCGCATAGGCCAGCCCTTCGTCCCGCAGCGGGTCGAACTCGGCCACGACAACGGTTGTTGCGGGCAGCCGGCTCAGGTCGTCGGCGAGCAGCGGTGCGGCCAGCGGGTCGGTGGTGTCCTGGCAACCTCGCAGATAGTGGCCCCAGAACCACTCGAGTGAGCCGCGGGTCATCAGATAGCCCTCGCCGTTGGACTGCAGGGAAGGCGCTGGATTTCCACGGGTGGGCCGCAGGGTCGGATAGACCAGGATCTGGCCTGCTAAAGGGGAATCGCCGGAATCCCGGACAGCGGCCGTGCAGGCGGCGGCGAGCGCGCCACCCGCACTGTCGCCCATGAGCACCATTCGCGCCGGATCTGCTCCTAACTCCCTCGAGTGCGCGGATGCCCACCGGATCGCGGCGAGGCAGTCGTGCACCGGCACCGGGAACGGGTTTTCCGGTGCGAGCCGGTATTCCACGGAAAGCACGGCGCAGCCGGACGCGGCAGCCAGCGCCCGGCATGGCCGGTCGGCGGCTGCGACGCTCCCGGTGACGAACCCGCCGCCGTGCAGATAGACGACAAGAGGTGCGATGGTCTCAGGGCGGGAGTGGTAGAGCCGTGCGGGCAGTGCGTCGTCGATGAGCAGGTCCCGCACCAGGGCGAGCGGTGTCCGCACTCCCTGCAGCCGGGTGGCCGCAGCCACCGCGGCGCGCGCCTGCAGCACGCTCAACTGGTCGTAGGGACGGATCCCGTCCCGCTCGAACTGGTCCAGCAATGCTCGTGCTTCGGGGTGCAGACCGGTGCCATATTCCGTCATCGCACCAGGATCCACCGCGACGACGATCAAATCAACACCTATGTTGACAACGGTGGATCCGGTACTTAGCGTGGTTGCAGGCGGATCGAAACTCCGGAGAGGACTGATGATGGCGAGTAGTACGAGGCAGGCACCGCCCGCCAAGGTTGACGTCCTGGTGGTAGGTGCCGGTTTCGCCGGCCTCGCGATGCTGCATCGGCTGCGCGGCGAGGGTTTTCACACCCATGTCGTCGAGGCGGGGTCGGGAATCGGCGGAACCTGGTTCTGGAACCGCTATCCCGGCGCACGCTGTGATGTCGACAGCACGGACTACTCGTACTCGTTTTCGGACGAACTGCAGAAGGAATGGCGCTGGAGCGAGCGATACGCCACCCAGCCGGAGATCCTGCGCTACATCGAGCACGTCGCCGACCGGTTCGAACTGCGACCCGACATCACACTGGACACGCGTGTGAGCGAAGCGCACTGGGACGAAGCCGGTTCGCGATGGGAGGTCCGCACTGAACCCGGCGACCGGATCAGCGCGCGATACCTGATCATGGCCACCGGCTGCCTTTCCACCACCAAACAGCCCGATATCGACGGCATCGAGGACTTCGCCGGTCAGGTCGTGCACACCGCGGACTGGCCCGCCGAAGGGGTGGACCTTGCCGGCAAGCGGGTCGGCATCGTGGGCACGGGCTCCTCCGGCATCCAGGTCATCCCGGAGATCGCCGCCGAAGTGGGCCGGCTGCACGTGTTCCAGCGCACGCCCAACTTCAGCGTGCCCGCCCGGCACCGGCCGCTGACCGACGCCGAGCGCGCGGCCATCATTGCCGAATACCCGCAGCGCCGCGAACGGGCCCGGCTTTCCCCGACAGGGCTGGCCGCGGTCACCCCGAACCCGCAGTCGGCACTGGACGTGGACGAGGCCGAACGGCAAGCGCATTACGAGAAGTGGTGGGATTCGGCTGGGTTCGGCTTCCTGCTGTGCTACGCCGATCTGCTCACCAACCAGGAGGCCAACGACACCGCTGCTGAGTTCATCCGGGCCAAGATCGGCGAGCAGGTCGACGATCCTGTGCTCGCCGAAAAGCTGATGCCGCACGGCTACCCTTACGGCGCGAAGCGGCCCTGTGTGGACAACGGTTACTACCAGACGTTCAATCGCCCCAACGTCGAACTGATCGACTTGCTGAGCACTCCATTGGTCAAGACCACGCGGAACGGCCTGTGCACCACCGAAGCCGAGTACTCACTCGACGTCCTCATCTTCGCGACCGGGTTCGACGCCATGACCGGCTCCTTGCTGAAGCCGGTCATCCGCGGCCACGACGGGGTGACCCTGCGCGAACACTGGCGAGCCGGGCCGTTGACCTATCTCGGCGTGACGACCTCGGGATTCCCGAACTTGTTCATCGTGGCGGGTCCGGGAAGCCCGTCTCTGCTGGGTAATGTGCTGGTGTCGATCGAACAGCACGTCGACTGGATCTCCGACCTGCTGACCCGGTCCCGCTCCGAAGGGAAGCCGACCATCGACACCGCGCCCGGAGCCGAGCAGGACTGGGTTCGCCACGTGAACGACACCGCTGCGCACATGCTCTACACCGCCGCGAATTCCTACTACCTCGGCGCGGAAGTGCCCGGCAAGCCGAGGGTTTTCATGCCCTACGCCGGCGGTCTGCGGCGGTACCGGCGCGAATGCGACAAGGTGGCGCGCGACGGCTATCCCGGTCTGATCCGGAACTGACGCGGTGCTGCCGGGGGCCGCGAGTCCCCGGCACCCGCGGCCGACGCCGCGACCCGCGGGTGCACGAGCTTCCTTCGGTTGTGCGAACAGGAAGTACGGCCCGGTCCGGCAGGTTTCCGGGCCGGGCCGCTGGCACGAGTCAGCGCGGCGGGAGCAGGCGCCTGCGGAGGCCGAGGCGGTCGGTGACGATCGAGCCGCCGACGACCCCGCCGCTACCGACCGTCAGCACACCGGCGACGCCGAGACCCACGGGATCCGTTCCTGAAGGCACGTCGTCCAGCCCGCCCCGGTACGTTCCGGTCCAGACAGCCGCGAACGCCACCTGGTCCCCGGCGGAGAACCGCTCGAGCACCTCGACGGAGCCGACCTCGAGCACGAGCCCGCTGTCGCGCCCGTCGTCCACCGTGACGTGGTCCAGCTCGGGCTTGGCGAGCCAATCCTGGACGACCCGCTCGATCCCCGGATCGGACGACCGTGGCTGTGTCGTCCAGGGTGCGGGTGCGGGCGGCCGGATTACGTCGGGGACACCTTCGGCAAGCTGCCGCCGGCGCGCGTAGTAGTCCTCCTGGGTCCAGTTCTCGACCAGCCGCTCGCCGTCCCACCGGAACAGCGCGACACCGGACCACGCGGCCGCGTTGCCACTATGCTTGGTGGACGCTCCGTGCTCGGTGAAGACCAGGGCGAGCCGCTCGCCGTCGGTCACGACCTCGTGCACTGTCAGGCCGAGTCCGGGAAACTGCCGCAGTTGGCCGACGGTCCCGTCGGTGTAGGCGGGCAAGCCCTCGAGTTCTACGTCCCCGATGTGCACGACGTATCCGGGAGTCATGATCGTCGGTGGCACGGACGTGTCGGCGCGGTCGAGCCAGTCGATCGCGAAACGCCTGGCGACCTCGACGATCGGAGAGATGGAAGTCGTCACGGTCAGTGCACCGCCCGTTCCCTGCCGGCCCAGAACGGCGCCCGCAGTTGGTGTTTGAGGATCTTCCCCGACGCGTTGCGCGGCAGGAGGTCTATGAAGTCGATGCTGGTCGGGCACTTGTAGTGCGCCAACCGGTCACGGGTCCACGCCAGCAGCGCCGGTTCGTCGATGGTCGCGCCGGAGCGCGGAACTACCATGGCCTTCACGGTCTCGCCCCATTTCACCGACGGCACGCCGATCACCGCGACCTCACTCACGTCGGGGTGGCCGTAGAGCGTGTTCTCGACTTCGGCCGGATAGATGTTCTCCCCGCCGGAGACGATCATGTCCTTGATCCGGTCGTGCATGTACACATAGCCCTCGGAATCGAGGTAGGCCGCATCCCCGGTGCGCAGCCAGCCGCCCTCGACGAGGGCGTCGGCGGTGAGCACAGGCTGCTTCCAGTACCCGGCCATGTTCTGGCCCCCGCGCACCCAGATCTCGCCCACTGTCCCGATCGGACTGTCCCTACCAGAAACCGGATCGACGACGCGCACTGACAACCACGGGAGACCCCGCCCGACCGAGCGGAGCAGATGTGCGCGTGGGCCGCCCGGATCGTGGTCGGCCGGGTCGAGCGCGATGACGGTACCTGTGGTCTCGGTCATCCCGTAGACACCCATGAAGTCGCAGCCGAAGGCCTCGATGGCACGGAGCAACTGTGCTTCGCCCATCGGCGCGCCACCGTAGGCGATGCGGACCATGCTGCTCAGGTCGGTGCCGGGCAGGCCGGGATGCTCGACCAGCATCTGGATCACCGAAGGCACCACGAAGGTGTGCGTGACCCCGTGGCGCGCAATCGCCTCCAGCAGCGCCGCAGGGTCCACGTCACGGACCAGCACGGTGTGACCGCCCTGGCCCATCGTCGTCAGTCCATAACCGACACCGCCGATGTGGAACAGCGGAGAGGGCACCAGGTTCACACTCTCCGAACTCATTCCGTAGAACTCACGCCCCATCCGGGGCGTCCATGCCAGATTGGCATGCGTCAGCATGGCGCCCTTCGGCTTGCCCGTCGTCCCGGAGCTGTACAGCTGAAGTGCGACGGCCTCGGGATCGACAGCAATCTCCGGGTCGTCAGGTTGCTCGGCTGCCCGCCATTTCTCGAACTCGTCGCCCAGTTCGACCACATCGAGCTCGGCAGGCAGCAGATGCCGGAACTCCGGGGCCACGACGGTCAGTTTGGGTTCCGCGTCGGCCAGGATCGCCGCGAGCTCCGGGGCGGCGAGCCGGAAGTTGAGCCCGATCGTGGCGGCGCCCAGCTTGGCCGCACCGAAGACCACGTCATAGAAAGTGGGAGCGTTCTTGTCCAGGATGGCAACGCGATCGCCTTCCCCGACGCCGGTTCGACGGAACGCCTGCGCCACCTGGGAACTGCGCGCGTGCAGCGTTGCGAAATCGATCGTGCGGTCCTCGAAGCTGACCGCCGGGGCGTGCGGCCGCGCGGCGGCCAGTTCGCGCAGCATACCAGCGAGCGTGAAGCCGGCTGCCGTGGAAGAACCCGAGTGGACGGTCACGGTCTGCTCCGCTCTAGTAGCTCTTGGGAAGGCCGAGGCTGTGCTGGGCGATGTGGTTGAGGATCATTTCGCGGCTGACCGGTGCCGTCTTGAACATCCGGGCGATGAACCACAGATCCGCGAGTCCGTACTCATTCGACAGCCCGTTGCCGCCGTGCACCTGGATCGCCCGGTCAAGTGCCTGGGTACACGCGTCGCCGGCGGCGAACTTGGCGATGTTCGCAGCTTCGGCAGCGTCGGCGCGGGCGTCGAACAGCTCCGCTGCGCGCTTGGCCATCAGCCGCGCCTGCTCCACGGCGATGTACGCCTCGGCCAATGGATGGGCCACACCCTGGTGCGTCCCGATGGGTGCCTTCCAGACCGTCCGGTCCTTGGCGTAGCTCGCGGCGCGGGCCAGCGCGTAGCGCCCGATGCCGTTGGCCACGCAGGCCGCGGCGACGCGCTCGGGGTTGAGCCCCGCGAACACTTGCTTGAGCCCTTGGCCCTCCTCGCCGATGAGCCCGTCGGCGGCGACTGGGACGTCGTCGAAGAAGCAGGTGAACTGCTTTTCCGGCAGCTGCAGCGCGGAGTCCAGCGGCTGCAGCGTCAGGCCAGGCGCACTCGTCTCGACGGTCAGCAGTGACAAGGTGTGCCTGCCGTCCGGCGCGGGCTCGGCGTCGCGGGCGACAACCAGCAGCGCCTCGGCCTCGTCCACCCCCGACGTCCAGTACTTCTGCCCGGAAATGCGCCAGCCTTCGCCGTCTCGGCGGGCCGTCGTGGTGATCTTGTGGGTGTTCGATCCGGCGTCGGGTTCGGTGATCGCGAACGCCATTTTGGCTGTGCCTTCGGCGATCCGCGACAGGTAGCGTCGCTTGAGTACCTCGGAACCGTGCGCGGCAAGGATCGAACCGCAGATGGCCGGCGAGATTACGATCATGAACATCGGGCAGCCCTGTGCCGCCATCTCCTCGATGACCACGGCGAGATCGGCCAGCCCGCCGCCCCCGCCGCCGTACTCCTCCGGCAGGTGCACACCGAGGAAACCGGTGGCGCCCATCTCCGCCCACAACTCGTCGGGCTTCGCGCCTCTGGCCACGACATCCTTGAAGTACGAACGACCGTAGCCGCCGACCAGTTTCGCCACGCTGTCGCGTAGTGCCCGGCGTTCTTCGTTGTCGTCGCAGATGTTCGACGACCGGCCGAGTCCGATTGGCTGTCCGCTCACTGAGGTCTTCTCTCTGCCTGGGCTTCGTCGCCCCTTCGCGTCAACACTCTAGTTGACAGTAGGCGCGAGGCGGTCGGGCGTCAACGATCGGCCTGCTCGTCCCATTGGTAGAAGCCTTGTCCTGACTTCTGGCCCAGTTCACCCGCGGCAACCTTGTCGACCAGCAGCCGTGGCGGCTCGAACCGAGGTCCTAATGAGACAGATAGGCTTCGCGCGATGTCCAGGCGCACATCCAGTCCGACGATGTCGGCAAGCCGAAGCGGCCCGACCGGATGCCGGTAGGCCAGCTGCACCGCACGGTCGATCTCGGCCGGCTCACCGACGCCCTCCTGCACCATCCGGATGGCTTCGAGCGACGTTGCGACGTCCAGACGGCTCGTCGCGAACCCGGGCATGTCCCGGACCACGGCAGTTTGCTTGCCGACCGCCTCGGCGGCGGCGATGGTGCGGCGCAGCGTGTCCTCGTCAGTGGCGGCACCCCGCACGACTTCGACCAGCGGCAGTGACCAGACCGGGTTGAAGAAGTGCATGCCGAGGAAGCATGCGGGACGGGTCAGCCGGCCGGCCAGCCTGTCGATCGACAACGAACTCGTGTTGCTGGCCAGCACGAGCGGCTCGGCCCGTTCCGCGGCGACGAGGACCCGCTGTTTGAGCTCGAGGGATTCGGGCACGGTCTCGATCACCAGGTCAAGGCCGCTCGGTAGCTCGGCGACCTCGGGCAGGTGTGTGACCAGTCCGGGAAGCACGGCTGCCGCGGCGGCACTCAGGCGTCCGCGGGCCACCCCGCCCTCGGCGGCGGTCGCCATCTGGTCCCGCAGCGCGGTCATCCGCGCGATCTGCGGCTCGACCACCGTGGTCGGCCAGCCTGCCGCCGCGAAGACGTAGGCGATGCCGATGCCCATCGTGCCGGCGCCGATCACCGCGACCCGTTTCGTCATACCGTCTCCTCGTTGCCCGCTCAGTGGAGTCAACGTGTATGTTGACTGAGTATCCGGCAACTGTAAACCGCCCCGGAAGTGTGTGAGATGACGGAAGAACTTGAGGTGGTCCGGCACGATGCCGTGCTGGTCGTGACCTTGAACCGGCCGCGCCGGCGCAACGCGATGAACGGCACGATGGCACGCGCGCTGGCCGCTGCCATGGACGAGCTGGACGCCGACCCTTCGCTGGTGGTCGGCGTGCTCACCGGCGCTGGCGGTGCCTTCTGCGCGGGGATGGACCTGGCGGCATTTCTGGCCGGGGATGTCCCGGACGTTCCGGGGCGCGGCCTCGGCGGGATCACCCGGACCCCGCCGCAGACCCCACTGATCGCCGCGGTCGAAGGCTACGCGCTGGCCGGCGGCCTGGAGCTGGCGCTGGCGTGCGACCTGATCGTGGCGGCCGAGGACGCGACCTTCGGACTGCCCGAGACCACGCGCGGTCTGATCGCCGGCGCGGGAGGGCTGGTTCGGCTGCCACGCCGGATCCCGCCGGGCGTCGCATTGCAGTACGCGCTGACCGGGGAGTCGTTCGGAGCGGCCGAGGCGGCGGGCTGGGGCCTGGTCAACGCCGTGACGCCGTCCGGCAGTGCGCTCGACAAGGCACTGAAGCTGGCGGAGCGGATTGCCGCGAATGGCCCACTGGCAGTCCGGGTCACGAAGGAGGTCGTGACACAGGCACCCGACTGGCCCGCCGACACGCTCTGGGACCGGCAGCAGGAACTACTCGACCACGTACTGGCCTCAGACGACGCACGCGAGGGCGCCGCCGCCTTCGCCGAAAAGCGCTCACCCCACTGGACCGGCCGCTGAATCGTGGGGAGAACCCGGTCAGGGGTCGGTCCATTCGCCGGGGTCGACCGCCATGCCCGCGACCAGCATGGTGGCGTAGGCACGGCCGACGGTGTCCGCGTCGACCGGCGACCGTTGCGGGTTGAACCACCGGTTCGTCCAGCCGACCATCCCGATGAGCCCGTACGCCATCACCCATGCGTCGGCCACCGGCCGGATCGTGCCCTCGTCGATCCCGGTCTGGATCATCTTGACGACGACCTGCTCGTAGCGTTTGTTCAGTCGGCGCATCTCGCGTGACCATTCCGCCCGGTAACCACCCACGTGCCCGAGGTTTTCCTGGATGAACACATAGAGCAGGGGATAGTGCTCGGCGTAGCTGTTCATCAGCGACGTTACGAGCCGGAAGATCTTGTCCAGCGCGGTGCCCTTGTCCTTGAGAATGGCCTCGGCGACTTCCAGGTTGGCGCGCACCGCGTTCGTCACGACGTCGTCGAAAAGCTCTTCTTTGCTGCCAACGTAGTAGTACAGCGTGGCGCGGTCCATGCCCATCGCCTGCGCTACCCGCCCGATACTCGTGCCACGGAACCCGTTCTTCTTGAACAGATCGGCGGCGGCGGCCTTGATCTCCGCCCGCCGTTCCGCGTATGCGGCCGTGCCCTCGTCCTTCGCGGCCGCCCGGCGGCGGCCGATGCCGCTGGAGGACGCCTCACCCTTCCCGGCGGACTTGTTAACCATGGGCACGAGCCTAGCGGCCCGTGGTCGCCGAGCCGGTGACGGGACGGCCGACCGGGGGCCAGACCTCCGATACCGGGTTGACGTGCTCGACGGGGGCCGACGCGTTCGATCCGGGTGCCGATTCGCGCTCGATTACCGGCGACGCTTCTTCGCCCTGTCCAAATGCGTCGTCAGTACCAGGCTTCTGGAAACCGCACCCGACATCCGCGTTGGCGCTGCGCAAGCGGATTGGCTGTGACCGATCCGGTCCGGCTGGAACAGGTCGAGACGGAGTCGACGGTCGGCTGCTCTCCCATCAGGTGCTCCTGGCGATCGCGGGACCGGCGGCTACCTTCGAAGCCCATCCGGTGATCGTGGCAACGTAGGTGGTCGGGTCGTAGCCGTGCATGGAGTGCGGCATGCTGGGAAACGCGCGGTAGGTGAAGGAGTTGCCGGTCTCCTCGATCAGTTGTCGCAGCCGTCGCACCTGAAGGTCGGTGATCGCGCCGAGTAGGTTCCCGGTGTCCGGGTCCACGTGGTGGAAGTGATGGGTGAACAGGACCGGTACCTTGACCTGGCGCAGCATGGACTCGTGGTCGCAGTTCACGGTGGCCCGCCCGGAGACGAACGCGTCGCCCCACTCGGGGTCGTACTCCCGGAGGTCCTGCGGCGGAGCGGCCGGAGGACCTGCGGTGCCGTCTGGTGCCATCTGCCGCAGTGCGGCGAGCATCCAGGCGGGGATTTCGCGGCCCATCGACGCCTGCATCCCGGCGAAGTCCCCGATGGTCCACTGCGGGCCGAGCCACTTGTGCCACAGCCGGAACATCGGCCCGGCACCTTGCCGGATGGACGGGCCGACCGCGGGATCGGTCTGCGAGGCGAACAGCGGAGCACCCTCGTAGACCGCAGCGTGGACCTGGCCGGGTGCCGCGAAAGCGGACAACCAGGCGGCGATGACGCCACCGGACGACAACCCGCAGACCACGACCGGTCGCTTGATGACCCGGTCGATGAAGCGGACCAGGTCACCACCGAAGATGTCCAGGCTGTAGCGCCCTGGCGTCCAGGTGGACCGGCCCTGACCGCGCAGGTCCACCGCGTATACCCGGTAGCGGTCGGCCTGGTCATGGGTCTCAGCTCCGTAGTTCGCAGTTCGATGCGACGGGTGATCGCCTCGTCAGTGAATGCGCCGCGCCACGGCCGCAGTAAGGACACACGCGACCGCTGAATGGCAGGTCGTGGCTGAGCCACGCCGGATGGCCGACGATGAGAATCATGGACCGTCCGCTCGGCTCTAGGCGCCTTCCTACGCACTCGGCGTGCGGCGCTGCAACCGGAGGACGTCGGGTTGCGGAGAGGGCAGCACCGGCGCGCTCCGGGCCTGCGTCGCGAGGAGGTGGCGGAGCTGTGCAGCATGTCTGCCGACTACTTCGCCAGGCTGGAACGAGGTGACGGTCCGCAACCGTCGGAGCAGATGGTCGCGGCCGTCGCCGGCGGCTTACGGCTGACCCTGGATGAACGCGATCACCTGTTTCTGCTCGCTGGCCACCGCGCCGCTCCACGGGACCTGCGGGCTACGCACGTGAGCCCCCGGCTGATGCGCGTCATGGACGGCCTGGCCGGCTCCACCGCACAGGTTATGGGCCCGCTGGGCGAGACACTGCTGCAGACACCACGCGGTCGCACTGCTGGGTGACCAGACGCAGCACATAGGCAATGCGCGTTACGCGCCATACCGCTGGTTCACCGATCCGACCGACCGAGAGCGGTACCATCCCGAGGATCACGGCGAGAACAGCCGGATCAACGTCGCGCTGCTCCGCGGCGCTGTCACCCGGGATGGGCCCGGTTCCCTCGCGGCGGACCTCGCCGGCACTCTCGTTCGCACCAGCGACGAGTTCGCCCAGCTGTGGGAGCGCCACGAGGTAGGCCTCCGGTGGATTGACACCAAACGATTCGTTCATCACCAACTCGGACGGTTGGACCTCTATTGCCAGCTCCTGCTCGAACCTGACCAAGGACAGTCGCTGCTCATCTTCACCGCCAGTCCGGGCACGGAGAGCCACGAAAAACTCGCCCTGCTCACGTCCAGATCGCCGCCGACTTCGACGTCCCGGCATCCGATCTGGCTCGACACGCTCGCAAGCTCGGACTCGCGACCCGCCGCGGCGTCACCGCGCACCAACACATCCTCGCCAACCAGGGTGGGCCCAACGCATTCTCCACCACCATGTGGACCGTATTCGCCTCCGGCGGAGCCGAACAACGCATCCAACGGCTCCTCGCAATTCCCGGACATCCCGACCTCCGTCACGCCGCCGAACACTTCGGCGTCAGAAAAGCCGCCCTCGCACGCCAAGTCGACCACCTCGAACACGCAGTCGGCGCCGCCCTACTGAAAACGACCCTTGAGGCAGGTGTTATCAGCCTGGCTCCTGCTGGCGAGCAGTGCATACGGGAAGTGGCCTCAGTTCTGGACATGCTCCGCCGGACTCGCGGCGGGCGGGACAAGGTCCTCACGATGTCGACGTTCAGTGTCGTCGATCGAGCAAGAGTCGCAGGGCGGTGATGAATAGTTCGTCGGGTACGGAGTCTGGATTCGCGAGTCGTTGGAGCGCGAACCCGTCGGCGAGCGCGGTGACGATCGCGCCGAGCGCTTCGGGTGGTTGGTCGAGAGGGATGTCGAGTTCCTGTGCCGCGCCGACGATCAGCGTGGTCATCGCCTGCTTGACCTCGTCGTGGCGAGTGGCGAACTCGCCGCGCAACTCGGGATCGCGCATCGCGGCGGACCAGAACTCGATGAACAGCATCGTGGTCTGCGGTTGCTGGTCGAGCAGCTCTGCCCAATGCCGCACGGCCGCACGCAGCTGCCCTGCCAGCGTCGGTTCGGTCGACACCTGCTCGACATAGCTGTCTCCCCAGCGGGGAATGGCTTGGTCCAGCAAGGCCAGGAACACCTCGTCCTTGCTTCGGAAGTGCGCGTACAACGCTCCGGTCGAACAACCGGCCGCCCGCACGATCTCGCCGACCGACGCCGCGGCATAGCCGCGCTCGGCGAACACCCGCGCTGCCGCCGCCAGCAGCCGGCTACGGGTCTCGGTCCTGCGTTGTTCCTGGGTGCGCCGGGCAGTCATGGCTGAAACACTACTAGACACATAACGAATGCTCGTTATATAACTGCGGTATGGAGCACTCCGTCTCCGCCGCGGTGTCGGACTGGCGCGGCATCGACTGGGCGGCCCACCGCCACGATGTCGTCATCGCCGGGCGCCGCCTGACGTATATCGACATTGGTGAGGCGCCCGAGACATGCCTGCTGATCCACGGTCTGGCGGCCTCGTGGCAGTGGTGGCTAGAAACCGTCCCCGCGCTGCTGCCTCACCGCAGAGTCATTGCCGTGGATCTGCCCGGTTTCGGCGCATCCGAACCGGCGACCATTCACAGTATCGACGCCATTGTGGGTACCCTCGGCGACCTCTGTATCCATCTCAATCTGGACGCCGTCGACGTGGTGGGACACTCCCTGGGCACCGTGCTGGGCTGCGCATTCGCCGCACACGCTCCGCGCCGAGTGCGGCGTCTCGTGCTGACCGGTGGGCCGATCCTGTCCGTGCTCCGGCTGTTCCACGCACCCATCACCACACTGCGTGCTCACCCGCAGGTAGCCGGCTTCCTCATCGAAGCACTCACCGCCGGCCTACCGCTGCCCGCTACGCTCCGCGGACAGATCGCCAACCGCCCCTGGGCGCGACGCCTGGCAATGGCCCCGTACTTCGCCCACCCCGACCACCTGGCACCTGACCTCGCGGCCAGACTCCTCGACGGCGCGGGCGCACCCGCAGTGCTTCCCACCCTGCGCCAAGGATTCCGCTACACCCCCGGCACCGCGCTCCACGGCCACCGTCACCCCATCCTGCTCATCGGCGGCACCCACGACACCATCGCCCCACCCGCCGACCTCCATGAATTCGCCCGCCACAACACCGTCGAACGCACAGTCCTGCTCGACGACACCGGCCACTCGCCCATGCTCGAACAGCCAGCCGCGTTCAACCACGAACTCACCCAATTCCTCATCCGTCCAACACCGGCTCCTGCCTAACCGGGATGCCCGCACCCATGCCGTTCCTCAGCCACATCGGGATCCTCGATCTCACCCTCGGCGCACTCGCTCAAGAACGCCCCACGTCACTGCACAAACTCGGTATCGTCGCGCCGCGAGCGCTCTACCAAGCCCACTCGCTGCCCTGCTCATGGGCACCGCCCTCACCGCCTCTGGACTCGCCGTCAACCCCTTCCCGTGTGGGTGACAATCACACTGGCCATCGCTGGTCTGGCAGACCCGTTCCTGTTCATCGCGCTCGTTCGAGGCATCGACCGCCACCAATCGCGCAGCTACCGCGCCGCGGCAACTCTGATCTTCCTCGCCCTCACCACCGGCTTCGGCTCACTACCCATCATCACACTCACACGCTGAAAACTGGCCAGTCACCTCAACCAACAACAACCGGTTACAGCCAGAATTCCGGACTGGGGGGCAACTCGAGATGCCGCAACCAAGACCAGAGAAATGAAACCGAACCAAGACTCAGGCTAAAAGAACACTCCTGAGACAACAAAGAATTAACTGCTAGTAGGGCAGCCGCACTTTGTGGATCATGGCTGGTGAGAGGTGTGGGGTCGCGCGACTGGCTTCATTTTCTCACTGGCTACTTCATCTCCACTTCATTTACGAAGCGAATATGAGACGGGCCACGCCCGGCCACGAACGGAAATGCGCGCGCAGGTGACGAAGGCGAGCGGTAAGGCGCGGGCATCGGTCAGGGTCGGTGGCTCGTGGCCCTCATTCTTCGGTTGGCGGGGGTGGGACGTCGGTGCGGATCGCGATGAGGCCCCAGGTGGCGTAAGGCATCGTGACGATGCCGCCCAACTCGTCGACCGCCGCGCCCACGGCAGCTAGTACCTCCGCCACCTGGTCCGACGCCAAGCTGGTGAGGCCACCGGACGTCGGTATCCCGTCCAGTAGTTCGTCGCGGCTGTATGTGCGCTCCCGGTCGTAGCGAAACAGCACAGGCTCGTCGAACCCGCCGACCTCCCGGATTCCGTCTGCGGCCCTGGCGTAGAGCCCGCGATAGGCGTCCAAGATCGACGCCCCGGACCGGCGGTTGAAGCCCACCGGTGAGTCGGGAGCTACCCGCTGTAATGCCGTGGCATGGGCCTCCGCCACGGTGGGCGGAAGCTCGGATACGTGCCCGAACGGCGCCAGCACTCCTCCCGGCCGCAGCACCCGTGCCGCCTTGGCTGCGCCCGCGACCGGGTCGATCCAGTGCCAGGCCGTCCCGGACACGACCGCGTCGAAGGTGCGCCTGGCCGGCTCCCACGCCTCGAAGGTCGCGACCTCGACATCGAGACCGGTGCCTCGCGCGAAGTCAGCCATCCGCTGATCGGGCTCGACACCGAGCACTGTGCGGCCGCTTGCCCGGAACTGGCGGGCCTCGATGCCGGTACCGCAGCCGACGTTGAGGAAGTCGGGGCCGGGACCGGCGGACACGATCCGCTCGATCATGGCCTCGGGATACGCGGCTCGGGCCCGGTCGTACCGTTCGGGGTCAACCCCGAACGACTCTGCAATGCGGCGGTGCTTGTGCAGTCCCGGTGTGGGTTCCGGCGGTACAGCGACCATGCGCCCACTCTAATGGGCATGCGCCCACCCGGGTGGCGGCGTTCGCTTTCGGCGGAAGGGCTGCGCGGTGCCGACTGGTGTGGCGCTGCGTGACCCGCGTCAGTCGGTGCCACGGTATCTGTGTTGTTCGCCGAGCAGAAGGACAGCCCACCCCGGCCCGAGGCCGGGTGGAAAGCCGTGACGACGGTTCTGGCCGGCGCCATGCGGTAATCAGGACGAGCTTTGGCCGGGGTCAACCTGAAGAAATGCCATGAACCTGAGACTGATCTTGATGATGTGACCTTGAGACAAGCAGAAAGGCCGCAGCCAAACGAGATCGACATGTCACGCGCGATGCGACCCTACAAGAGGGTTCACGGGACCCGAGTGATCATGAGGGCAACCGCCTCAAGATCATCATGTTGTGAGGCAAGACATCGTGAGGCGGCTGCGGCTGCCATCGTAGAGGGCGAGCGCGCCGCCTCGAACCTGGCCGTACTGCACCAACGACGGCGCCCGTGTTTCGCCCGTTCCCGGCCCCATGCCCAGGCCCGCAAGTACCTCACGGCGCTGATGAGCGACCTGCCCCGCAAGAATGGCTGGACCATCGCCGAGCACGCCGGGGACACCACACCCGACCCGACTCAGCGGCTACTCAACCACGCGGTGCGGGACAACGACCAGGCGATGACGCTGGTGCGCGGGTTCGTGGTCGAGCACCTGGCCGATCAACCGCTGGTGGTGGCGGCGTTGGACGAGGCCGGACAGGAGAAGACCGGCGATGCCACGGTCGGCGTGCAGCGGCAGTACATCGGCTGCGTCGGCCGGATCGCCAACGGCGTCAACACCGCCTACTGCTGCTACGCCACCCCGCGCGGACACGCCCTGGTCGGTGCCCGCATCTACGTCCTGGCCGATCAGATGGCCGACCCGGACCGCCGCACCGCGTGCGGCATCGATGCCGAGGTCGGCTTCCGCACCAAACCCCAATTGGCTATGGACATCTGCCGCGACATGGTCGCTTACCACACCATGCCGCCCTGGGTGGCCGGTGACGAGGCGTACGTCCGCTCGGGAGCGTTACGTTCCTTCTTGGAAGACAACCGGATCGGCTATGTGATGCGGGTCGGCTGCGCCTTCCATGTCACCGTCAGGCCCGGCGGCGGCAGTGCCCGCGCCGAGGATGTGCTAACCCGCCATGTCGCCACCGACGCCTGGCAGGTCCGCTCGGTGACCGGCTCGAAGGGTGAACGCGCCTACGCCTGGGCCTGGATCGCGACCACGAACCCACGCCACTTCCTGTTGATCCACCAACACCTGCGCACCGGCAAGTTGGCCTACCACTACTGCCACGTGCCCGAGGGCCGCCCGGTCACGCTGATGACGCTGGTGCGGGTGGCGTGTCTGCGGTGGCCGGTCGAGGAAGGATTCGAGTTCGGCAAAGACCACTTCGGACTCGACCACTCGCAGGTTCGGCTCTACACGGCGTTGTCGCGGCACATCGTGCTCACCCTCGCCGCACTGGCCGTGTGCGCGGTCACCGCCGCCCAGGCCAGAACCCAGACGCCAGCACCGATCCTGCCCACCACACCCGACCAGCAACCACCTGACGATCCGGGCTTGATCGCGCTGACCGTCGCCGAGGTCAAACGCCTGTTCATGCTGGTCACCCATCGAGTCCTGCCCCAGGCTCACCACCTGCACTGGATCTGGTGGCGACGCCGTCATCAGGCCCGTGCCCGCTGGTTCCACCACCGCGCCCGAATCCGCCGACAAATCACCCAAACATGACACGATCAAAATGCGGCTGCCCTACTAGAGCAAGATTGACATGTCATGAGCCGTGAGGTGGTACACGACAGCATCACACCGACGGCGGCCACCAACGTACAGCGCTCACCCTGGCGCAGCACCGGACCCGTCACGCATCATCATCACCGCATACCTGCCAGAGCCAAACGAGATCGGTGTAACTCGGGTCGAAGGCTTGCGTCCGACGGCCGAAGCGGCAGTTGGGGGCGATTTCGACGGCGAAGTCGGTATGCAGTGCATGGTCGATGCTTTTGCATCCGGGGCCGGTCGGCTCCGGGGGCGTGATCGCCAGGTAGACGCACTTGAATGCGGCTCAGGTTCCAGCGTGCGCAATCCGGCCAGCCCGGCGCCGACGACGGCGACGTGTTTGGGCATTCGGTACAGGGAATTGCCTTTTTCACCGAGCTCAGGCGGGCAGTGGATGGCGTGCGGACTCTTTGGTCACCGCGGCAGCCATGACGGTGCCCAGTGATGTCACGACGAGTACCGCGGGCACCCACAGGACGTGGGGCGGTCCGCCCGCCGCTTCGAGTAGGCTTGCCGAGATGATGGGTGCGAGCCCACTGAGCGCCCCGGCGATCTGGTATGCCACGGAAACGCCGGTATACCGGACGCCGGTGTCGTAGAGCTCGGACAGCATGGCGCTTTGCGGCCCGTAGAGCATCGAATGACCGACCTCCAGGACGATCAGCGCGGCCATCGCGGTTGCCCCGTTCCCGTCGTTGATGGCGGTGAAGAACCAGAACGCCGATGGACACAGCACCACGCATCCCGCGATCACGACCGGCCGTCTTCCCAGCACGTCGGACAATGCGCCGAAAGCCGGTGCGAGGACCATGGCGAGCACGGATGCCACCAGCTGCATCAGGAGGAGCGTCGAAACCGGGAAGTCCATCATCTTGCCGTAGGAGTTCCCGAAGGTCACGTAGACCTGATAGGGGACAGCGGGCCCGATGGCGAGCGCGATACCCAGCAGCACCCGTGGCCACCGGCGCCGGAGCAGCGCGAAGACCGGGACTTTCGCGTGGGTGCGCCGCTGCGCGAACGCCGGGCTGTCCGCGACTCCCGCTCTGATCCAAAGCCCGATGACGATCAGGACAGCCGAGCAGAGGAACGGGATCCGCCACGCGATCTGCTGTGTGTCTGCGGGCAGCTTCGACACCGCGTAGAAGAGCAGGGTCGAGATGGTGATACCCGAATAGACCCCGAGCACGCCGATGCTGCCCCAGAAACCGCGGCGCCGGTGCGCGAAGTGCTCGATCACCATCAGTGCGCCACCACCCCATTCGGCACCCGCGCCGATGCCTTGGACCAGCCGGAGTAGGACCAGCAGGATCGGGGCCCACACCCCGATCCTGGCGTAACCCGGGACCAGTCCGACGAGAAATGTGCTCGCGCCCATGACGATCATGCTCGCCACCAGCACGCGCTTGCGGCCGTATTTGTCGCCGAAGTGCCCGCCGATGATGCCGCCCAGCGGCCGAACGAGGAAACCACCTGCCATCGCACCGAAGGCGGCGATCAGTCCCACGAGGGGATTGGCGCCGGGGAAGAACTCCTTCGCGAAGTACAGGCCGCTCGCCAAGCCGTAGATGTAGAAGTCGAACCACTCGATCGTCGACCCGAGGAAGGAGGATAAGACGACCCTCGCCCGGGATCCGCTCGGTTCCGGCGGGCCGGCGGGTGCGCCGGAGTGGCTCGTGGCACCGTCGTCACCGGGTTCCGGGACTACTCGGCTGCTGGTCATGACGTTGCCCCCATCGGCGGTGATCGAGCGTTGTCCAGGTTCAGGCGAAGGCATTGATGCTGCGGCGAACAGTCCACTAAGAAAAACAATCGATTGTTTACCATCTTGACCGTGGTGCTGCAAGGACGCCGAAGGTGGCCATGGCGCAGCGAGCAAGATCATGAACTGGTAGGAGGCGTGTCTAAGGTCGATCGGCGGTGGCCGTCGGTCCTGACCTTCGCTGTGCGAGATGCGAACAATCATTCGTTCCAATGTGATAGCCCAGCCGATTTGCGGTCGGACCCGGGTTGACGAGGTGGAGGTCGGCGCGGACCAGGGTGGGCTCGGGCGGGAAGTCTGTGCGCTGAAAGATCGACAAGAGATCCTGGCGTGCCTGATCGCGTACTCGCCGGGCGTCGACCGGCTGGATCGGGACCTGCTCCTGTCGGTGCATCACGACGACGCGATCGACGATCACGGCATATGCGTCGGTGGTCCCCTGGAGTTCACCGACTGGGTTATCGAGATGCGTGCTCGCACGCACCTGTCGCATCAGCATTGCCTGCTCAACCACTCGTGCGAACTCGACGGCTACGTGGCGCATACGGAGACGTACTTCATGTTCGCGGGGATGAACCGGACCGGGCCGCCGTGGCCGCTCAGCGGTGGCCGGTACGGTCGACCGATTCGAGCAGCGCAACGGGCGGTGGGCGATTGCCTCGCGAGTGTGTCTGCGCGATTGGGTGACGGTGAACGAACGACCGGACATGAACGACCCGGCTGTGCTGACTGCAATCAGACGCGCTTTGTCTGCTCCGGTCCGTGAGCTGCTGGCCGGGTCGGCGGTCTCTCGTCGCGAACGCCGGACCTCTCCTATGCTCGCCCGCTGATGGTCTCCGAGCGGTGGTTTCGACAGGGAGCCGAGGTTCGCCGCGGTGGCTGAGCGATCTCGCAGGTTTGGCCGGCGGTCGACGGCACACGGAACGTGCGTTCGGGTCGACACTGCTGGCTTCGCTGCCGTCGACTGCCGGGGCTGAGCGCATTTTGATCGCCTGACCTGCTAATACATGAGCCGTGAGTGCGTCGCAGCTTGTGCTTCCCCTTGACACCGGGACACGCCGCCGGTGAAAATAAAACAAATACTTGTTCGGAGGCTCAATGGTGAGTGAGTGGGTGGATCCCGCGGTGCGGTGGTTCGACGACTTCGCGGAGGGCGACGTGGTCGTCACGCGCGGCCGTACCGTCGATGTCGGCGACCTGACGGTGTTCGCGGGACTGACCGGCGACCACTATCCGTTGCACACCGACGAGCAGTCCGTCGCGAAGACCCAGTTCGGGACGCGTATCGCGCACGGTCCGCTGACTTTCTCCCTCGCGGTCGGGCTGGTCGGTTTGAGCGGGTTTTACGGCGACGCGATCGTCGCGCTGCTCGGGATCGACGGATTGCGGGCCAAAATGCCGGTCCTGCCAGGAGACACGATCCATGTGCGCGGAACGGTGCTTGCGCGTGAGCACCGCGACGGATCGCGCTTCGGTGCCATCACCGTCGGATACTCGGTGCTCAACCAGCGTGAAGAAGAGGTCATGTACTTCGAGCAGAAGATGCTAGCCAAATGCAAGAAGGGAAACGAGGCGTGACTGTGCCGACTGAGGTCCACCCGCTGGCGATCGAACCGGGGGCACCGACCGATCCGGTCTTCGTGGGGGTGGGGGAGATCCCTTCGGGAAGGTACCCCGACCGCACGTTCATCCAGAGCCTGACCCAGGTCGCCGTCCGGGCTCTGCGCGACGCCCGGATGAAGCCGGCCGACATCGACACGATCCTGCTGATCCCGAACCTGCACTCCGCCGACCAGCAGGCCGACCTCGTCTTCTCCCGGATGGTCGAGGAGCTGGGGCTCAACGGGCGGGCCAAAGCCAGCTTCATGATCCACTCCGGAGGGTCGACCAGTGACAACGCGGTGCGTGTCGCAAGTGGGCTGATCTCGTCCGGGCACGCGCGGAACGTGCTGGTGCTGCAGGCCGAGTGCTGGGGCTCGGCCGACCTGACCGAGATGGTCACGATGCTGAGCTACAACGGCATCCCGGCACAGTGGGAGCGCCCGTCGGGGCTGCACTTCAACGCGATCGGTGCCTTGATCACGCAGCGATACATGGCGGAGACGGGTTCGACGCCGGAGGACATGGCCGGGGTCTGTGTCGCGCTGCGCAAGTGGGCACGACTGAACCCGAACGCGATGTACCGCGACAAGGACCTGACCGTGGAGCAGGTGCTGGGGTCGAGGATGATCTCGGATCCGTTGCACGCCATGGAGTGCCCGATGCTCGCCGACGGCGGCGTCGGGTTCGTCATGACCACCCACGAGGACGCGCAGCGCCGCGGCCAGGACAGTGTCCGGATCGTTGGATCCGGCGGTTGCGTGAGCCACTACAGCATCGGCCAGGAGACGAACCTGGCAACCCTGGGCTGGAAGACCGCGGCCGAACGGGCGTATGCCCAGTCCGGTTGGGGGCCCGAGTCGGCGGACTTCGTCGAGATCTACGACTCCTACGCCGCGGTCACCACGATCGCTTTGGAGGGCCTGGGTTTCTGCAAGCCCGGCGAGGGTGCGCGCTGGGTGTCCTCCGGCGCTACCGGGCCCGGTGGGGAGCTGCCGATGAACACCAACGGCGGGCTGCTCTCGGCAGGCCACACCGGGGTCGGCGGCGGGACCGCGCTGCTGGCCGAGGGAGTCCGGCAGTTGCTCGGCCGGGCCGAGCCGGAGCGGCAGGTGGCCAAACACGATCGCGCGCTTGTCGGCGGCAGCGGCGGCAGCTACATGGACTCGCAGGTGCTCCTGCTCGAACACGTGAGGACTGGCAACTGATGGCGGACACCTTGACCGGCGACTACCGCACTGGCCTCGGACGCGGCGAACTGGTGGTCCAGAAGTGCACCGAGTGCGCTCGTCTGAACATGTACCCGCGCTACGCGTGTCCCTTCTGTCAGTCGGAAGAGCTCGGCTGGCAGAAGGTGAGTGGTAAAGGTGTGTTGCTTTCCTTCACGGTCTCGCGGATCGGCGCTCCCCTTGGGTTCGGAGACGAGCTTCCCTACGCGCTGGCGGTGGTGAAGCTGGAGGAGGGGGTGCAGCTCCTCGGCCGGCTGGAGGCCGACGCCGATGGTGACTGGCATGGCTATTCCTGCGACGACCCCGTCGAATTCGTTCCCGAAGGTGCCACCGGGGACGAGGCTCGGCCGATCGCCTGGTTCCGGCGGCGCGGATGAACCCGATGGCCGGCAAGCGGGAGAAAAGAGACTGAGCATGGTGCGACGTAACGGTCCGGCGGTCTGGGCGGCGTTCCTCTGGCCGGGCGGACATCATCATGGCGCGTGGCGGCTGCCGAACAGCACCGGCGCGGACCTGATGAGCTTCGGCAACTACAAGCGGATGGCTCAGGAAGCGGAACGGGGTAAATTCGATGTGATCTTCCTCGGTGACCGGCTGGACGCATGGCCACTGCCGAGTGAGTACCTCGCGCGCACGGCTCGTGCCGCCCGATTGGAGACGATCACGCTCACCGCGGCGCTGGCCGCGGTGACCGACCGCATCGGCCTGGTGGCCACCGCATCCACGACCTTCAGCGAACCATTCAACCTGGCGCGTCAGATCGGTTCACTGGACCACCTCTCCGGTGGTCGTGTCGGGTGGAACGTCGTCACCTCCTACACCGACGACCAGGCACACAACTACGGCTTGGAGAAGATCCCGGCGCGGCCGGACCGCTACGCCAAGGCACAGGAGTTCCTGGACGTCGTCACCGGATTGTGGGATTCCTTCGAAGACGACGCGATGCTCCGAGACAAGGAATCCGGCCAGTTCTTCGACCCGGCCAAATTCCACGCGCTCAACCACGAGGGCCAGTACTTCAAGGTCGCCGGGCCGCTCAATATGGAGCGGCCACCGCAGGGCCGTCCGGTCATCTGCCAGGCGGGTGCGTCCAAGGAGGGCATCGCCTTCGCCTCCCGTAACGGCGAGCTGCTGTTCTCGGTCAACAGCAGCATCGACCGCGCTCGCGACTACTACCGCGCGATCAAGGGGGGCGCAGTCGCCGCCGGCCGCGATCCCGACGACGTGCGGGTGCTCGCCTCGATCAACCCGGTCATCGGACGCACCGAGGAAGAGGCGCAGGAGAAGTACCAGGCCATGCAGGAGTTGCTCGACGACGACGTCTCGCGCATCTTCGCGGAGCTCTACTTCGGGATCGATCTCTCGAGGTACTCGATGGACGAACTCGTGCCGGAGATCGAGCTCCCGGAAGTGGGCCGGGGCATGCCTCGTGCGCACCAGGAATACATGCTCAACCGCGCGCGCGACGAGAAGCTGACCATGCGCGAGCTCGTGTACGGGTTCAACGGGACCAACATCTACCCCCGTTCTGCCGAGGCGGCGGCGGACGAGTTCCAGGAATGGTATGAGAGCGAGGCGTGCGACGGCTTCATCTTGCAGATCTCGCACGTGCCCGAGGGCGTCACGGATTTCGTGGAACTCGTCGTTCCGATCCTCCGCAAACGCGGGCTGATCCGCGAGGAGTACCGGGGCACGACGATGCGGGAGAACATCGGGCTGACGACCCCCGCCAACCGGTACGCCACCCGCGTTCCGTCGCACTGACCGCGGAACGAGCGATGATCGTGCGAATCACCGCCGATGGGCAGGTCGACCTGTGCGAGCCTCTGGACTTCACGTCGTTCTCGGTGCAAGCGCCGTGGGAGACCGATCCGGCAGACGTCGGACGCGCACTCGTCGCGAACGGCTGGGGTGAGGTCGAGGGCGACCATGCCTGGATCTTGTCGGATGCGGTCCGTGCGGCCGCGTCCGACGAGGTCGATCCTGGCTGGGCGGAGAAGTACGAGGCGATGCTCCGGTACGCCACAGCCAGAGGCTGGTGGCGCGAACGTGATCGGGCCATCCGTGCTCACCTCGCCTTCGCCTGACCGCTGCGCCCCGATTCCGAGAATCAGGAGACACCAATGGACTTCTCGTTCGATGAGGAACAACAGCTCTGGCACGACACCGTGCACTCCTTCATGGAGAACGAAGTAGGCCGTGAGTACACCCGCAAGCACGACGAAGCTCGGGAATTCCCCCGAGAGCTCTACCAGAAGGTGGCGGAGAACGGGTGGCTCGGCCTGCTGCTCCCGGAGGCGGTCGGCGGCCTTGCCGCCGACCCGGTGATGTACGCGATCTTCTGCGAAGCAATGGCGAAGTACAGCCTCGACACCGCCGCGTGCCTGATGACGCCGATGTTCACCGCGACGAACATCGCCACCCATGGGACTGCGGAGCAGAAGAAGCAGTACCTGGAGCCGTTCCTTCGCGGGGATACGAAGTTCGCGATCTCGATCAGCGAGCCGAACTCGGGCTCGGACGCCGCGAGCCTCCAGACGAAGGCAGTTCTCGACAGCGATGAGTGGGTGATCAACGGCAACAAGACCTGGTGTTCGGGTGCGCACCACCCGAACACAGTGATCGCGCTGATGGCACGGACCGGTGAGGAGAAGCACAAGGGCATCAGCATGATCCTGGTGCCCAACGACACGCACGGCCTCACGATCCGCAAGCTCGACACCATCGTGCGGCGCTCGCTGGGCACCACCGAGTTGTTCTTCGACAACGTGCGGGTGCCGAAGGAGAACCTGCTCGGCGAGGTGAACCAGGGCTGGTCGTATCTCAGCGAACACCTGGAGTGGGAGCGGCTTGGACTCGCGGCGTCCTATGTGGGCAATGCGCGCACCGCGCTGAACGACACGATCGCCTACACCAAGGACCGTAAGCAGTTCGGCCGCTCGCTCTCGTCGTTCCAGGTGCTCAAGCACCGGATGGCGCACAACGAATGCGAAGTCGAGGCGGCGCGCCTGCTGGTCTACAGCGCCGCCGCGAGGATCGCGCGCGGCAAGCGTGCGCTGAAGGAGGTCTCCATGGCGAAAGTAATCGCCGCGGAGACCGCCGTGAATGTCTCGTTTAACGGGATGCAGGCTCTCGGCGGCTACGCCCAGGTGCCCGAGTACGACATGGAACGGTACTTCCGCGAGGCGAAGCACGGCATGGTCGGCGGCGGCACCAACGAGATCCAGCACAGCATCATTGCCAAGGAAATGGGCCTGTAGTGCGCGAGGGGGCGAGATCATGGCGAGAGTGGCAGTGGTCACCGGCGCGGCCGGCGGTATCGGGCTGGCCGTCGCGCGGTACCTGCACGAACGTAGCTACCAGGTGGTACTGGCCGATGTGGACGGTGACCGAGTTCGGAAAGTCGTGTCCGACGAGTTCGAGCGGAACGCGGTCGCAGCCTTCGTCGACGTAACCGATACCGCGTCGGTCGATCGTATGGTTGCTGAGACGGTCGAGCGGTTCGGTGGCCTGGACGTACTGGTGAACAACGCTGGAGTTCCCGGTTCGCAGCCGGCGGAATCAGTCACCGACGACGAGTGGAGCGGAATGCTCGATGTCCACCTCCACGGGATACTGCGATGCGCACGGCGGGCTTACCCGGAGCTCGTCGAGCGGTCCGGCGCGGTGGTGAACATGAGCTCCGCCGCCGCTGTGCTGGGTATGCCGGGCCGGGTTGCTTACAGCGCGGCCAAGGCGGGGATCATCGGCCTGACCAGGACGCTCGCCGTCGAGTGGGCGCCGACAGAGGTGCGGGTGAACGCTGTGGCGCCGGGTTATGTGCGCACGGAGGGGTTCGATCGGCGGATGGCCACCGCCGACCCGGGACGGGTCCAGCGTCTCGCCGCCGAAGTCCCTCTCGGCAGGCTGTCGCGGCCGGACGAGGTCGCGTCGGCGGTGCACTTCCTCGCTTCGCCGGAGGCCAGTTACGTGACTGGGCAGACCGTCGTGGTGGATGGCGGCATGACGATCCGGGGTCTCGGGTGACGCCGGCGCCGGAAACCGTGCTCGGCGGAAAGGAATGAGAATGAGAACGACGGAACCGGAGCCCTTTCACGTCGAGGTGCCGCAAGCAGAATTGGACGATCTGCACCGGCGAATTGACGCCACTCGGTGGCCGGCCGACTTCGGCAACGAGGACTGGTCCTACGGCGTGGAGAAGTCCTGGTTACGCGACGTCGTGCACCACTGGCGGCATGAATTCGACTGGCGCGCCCAAGAATCGTCGATCAACGCCTTTCCCCAGTACCGGGTCGAGATCGACGGCGTGCCGATCCACTTCCTGCATGTGAAGGCGACACGGCCGGGAGCGAAGGTGCTCCTGCTCTCGCACGGCTGGCCTTGGACATTTTGGGACTGGAAGGACGTCATCGGACCGCTGACCGACCCGGCTCGGTACGGCGGGGATCCGGCGGACGCGTTCGACGTCGTGGTGCCCTCCCTTCCCGGTTCGGGGTTCTCCACTCCGCTGGCCACGACCGGGCTCGGTGCTCGTCGGATTGCCGAACTGTGGCACGCCTTGATGACCGATGCGCTCGGCTACGAGCGCTATGGCGCGGCCGGCGGTGACTGGGGCTCGATCATCACCGGCGAGATCGGGCACGGATTCGGCGATTCGCTGCACGGGGTCTGGCTCACCCTGCCGTACGTGCCGGGGGTCGACCTTCGCGTCCTGACCGCCGAGGACTTCGGCCCGGACGAGCAATGGATGTGGGAGCGGATGGCGGAGGCGAAACCGCTGATCCAGAGTCACCGCACGGTGCACCAGGTCGAGCCGCAGACCCTTGCCTATGCACTCGCAGATTCGCCGGTCGGCACGGCGGCCTGGGTGCTGGGCCGCCGCCGCGACTGGGGCGATCACGACGGCGATGTGTTCAAGCTGTTCGACCTCGATTTTCTGTGCACCACCGCGATGATCTACTGGATCAACGGCTCGATCGCCACGTCCACGCGGATCTACCACGAGCATTTCCGCGGCGGAGTCCCACCCGAGCCACGGCATACCCGGACACGGGCCATCGACGCGCCAACCGGTTTCGGTGTGTTTCCGAAGGAACTGTTGTTGTTGCCGAGACGGCTCGCCGAACGTGTTACCGACCTCCGACGCTGGACGGTGCTGCCTCGTGGTGGCCACTTCGCACCCGCAGAACAACCCGAGTCCGTGGTGCACGAGCTGCGCGAGTTCTTCCGGCCACTGACCTGATCGCACATTGAAGAGGAGTAACGGCATGAGCAAGCACACGCCGGAGATCACCGCCGCCGAGCGTGCCCTGATCCTGGAGAAGGCCGCTGGCCTTGCCGAGCAGTTCGCCGCTGTGGGCAAGGACTGTGATGTCGCCAATCGGTTCCCGGTGGAGCTGGTCCCGCTGTACAAGGAGAGTGGGATCGCCTCGGCAGCGGTGCCCAAGCGGCACGGCGGACTGGGCGCCGACATCGGGACGGTGTCCGCGATCGGACGGGAACTGGCCAAAGGTGATCCCGCGATCGCGCTTTCGTTCAACATGCACCAGACGATGGTCGGGATCTTCCGGACGACCCCCTCTCTCGACGAGGACAAGCGCGCCGCGCTCCTGGCCCGGATCGCGGAGGAGGACCTGTTGCTCTGCGGTCCGTTCAGCGAGGCACGCGCCGGTCTGAGCGGCCTTGCCGACACCGTGGCTGTCCCGCAGCCGGACGGCGGATGGCGCATCACCGGCAAGAAGAACTGGTCGACCCTGATCGAGGGGTGTGACCTGATTGCCCTCAACGCCACGATTACCGATCCTGATGGCGCTATCCCCGAGGACTACCACGAACACGCCGAGCGGGAGTCGATGTTCATCGTCCCGGTCGGCTCCCCAGGTGTTTCGATCGACAAAACCTGGGACACCCTCGGCATGCGGGCGACCGGCAGCCAGACCCTGGTGCTGGATGAGGTGTTCGCAGGCCCCGACGCCTACGGCGGCAACTTTCGGCAAGGACTGGTGGGCGAGGCAGAATGGGCCGCGCTCGGGTTCGCCGGCGTCTACTTGGGACTGGCGGAAAAGGCGTACTTCGAGGCGCGTGAGTTTCTGAAGAAGAAACATCTGGGTGCGACGGCGTCGGGTCAAGACACCGACGTGAAACAGCTAGGCTACATCCAGCACGGCCTCGGCCGGATGTACACCAGCATCGTGGTCACGGCGAGGGTCCTCCAACAGACTGCACAGACCGCGATCGACGGTGCGGACGACCCGTGGCCGGCGTCGATGCGCAAAGCAAACTGGGACATTGCGAAGGTCAACGCCACCGAGACTGCCATCAGTGTCACCGACGGCGCGCTCCGGCTGGTCGGTGGAGCCTCGTTCCGCCGGGGCAACGTACTGGAACGGCTCTTCCGCGATGCGCGGGCCGGGTTACTGCACTCGTTTGGCACAGACCAGCTCTACGACCACGTCGGCAAGGCGGAGTTCGGGTTGCTCGGCTGAGGCGGTCGCACGAGGGGGCGTACGGGCACGGTGGAAACTATTTCTCGTTCGATTGCTGGAGTTGAGGTATGCGTAACGTAGTGATCGCGGGCGTGGGGATGACCCCGTTCGCGCGGCGGCCGGGGACCGGTATCCGGGCCCTGGCCAATGCGGCCTCGGCCGAGGCGCTCAAAGATGCCGGTGTCTCGGCCGATGACGTCGAGATCGTCTACTTCGGCAACGCTGTCGCCGGAACGGTCACGGGCCAGGACATGATCCGGGGCCAGGTTGCCTTCCGGCACAGCGACCTGGCCGGGCACCCCGTGATCAACGTCGAGAACGCCTGCGCGTCGGGCAGCTCTGCTTTCCATCTCGCCGTGCACGCTGTTTCCGGCGGGCAGTACGACGTCGCGCTGGCAGTCGGCGCGGAGCAGCTGACGCATGCCGACAAGACCCGCCCGTTCCGCGCGTTACGCGGGTCCACCGACGTCTTCGAGATCGGAGAGGCCGGTGAGGACGAGGATTGGACCCGCTCGATCCTGATGGAGTTCTACGCTCAGGAGGCTCGGGCGTTCCTCACCCGATCCGATGCGACGGTCGAGGACTTCGCGCGTGTCGCGGTCAAGAACCGGATGCATGCGCGCCTGAACCCCCTCGCCCAATTCAGTGCCGAGCAGACGATCGAGGAAGTGCTGCGCAGTCGGATGGTCGTCGATCCGCTCACTTTGCCCATGTGTTCGCCGACCACAGACGGCTCGGCTGCAGTCGTGGTCTGCTCAGAGCAGTACGCACGGGATCGATCGATCGGCTCGTTGCTCCGGGTCCGTGGCTGCGAGCTCAAGGGCGGTAAGGACACGCTCCCGGTCACCGAGGCGACGGCTGCCGTGTACCGGTCGGCGGGGATCGGCGTGGACGAGGCCGACGTCATCGAGCTGCACGACGCCGCCGCGCCGGCCGAGCTGATCCAGTACGCCGAGATCGGTCTGTGCGCCGAGGGCGAGGAGGCGGGGCTGATCCGTGACGGGTCCACTGCGATCGGTGGGCGGATCCCGGTCAACACCAGTGGCGGGCTGATGAGCCGCGGGCACGCGCTCGGCGCGACCGGTATCGCCCAGCTCGCCGAGCTCGCGGTCCAGCTGCGTGGGCGAGCGGGGGAGCGTCAGGTCGAGAACGCTCGTGTCGGTCTCGCGGTGAACACCGGCGGCTGGATGGGCGGGGGTTACGCCGTGGCGGTGGGCACGGTGCTGGAGGCACTGCAATGACCACGACCCAGGACAGCGTCGAACTCGACACGATGCGCTGTGCGTTCCCCGCCGAGGGCGTCGCCTTACTGACACTCAACCGTCCTGACTTCGCCAATGGTGTGGTTCCCGAGCTGGTGCGTGACTTCCTCCGGCTGCTCGACCGGCTGGAGGCGGACAACGGAATTCGTGCGCTGGTGCTGACCGGGGCAGGGCGGCAGTTCTGCGCGGGCGCGGATCTGAAGGCCATGCGTACCTACCTCGAGGAGCGGTTGCCGGTCGAGCAGGAACCGTTCAACGCGAGGATCCTCTTCCCTCTGACACAGCGCCTCACCACCTCGCGGTTGCCGATCGTGGCCGCGATCAACGGCGGTGCGACTGCGGGCGGCCTCGATCTCGCGCTGGCCTGTGACCTCAGGATCGCTTCCCGGCGCGCGAAAATGGGCGAAACCTACGTAAAGGTCGGTTTGGCACCCGGTAACGGAGGAACCTACTTCCTGCCTCGGCTCGTCGGCAGCGGAATGGCCGCGGAGCTGGCGCTGACCGGTGACGTCGTGGACGCCGAGCGAGCGCTGGCCATCGGGCTGGTCAACCACCTGGCCGAACCGGACGAGCTCGTCGACGATGCGGTCGCGCTCGCCACCAAGCTCGCTGCCCGCCCGCGCCGCGCAATCGAAGCCACCAAACAAGCGCTGCGGGCCGCTTGGTCGCAGGACCTCACGACCGCGATGAACACCAGTTTCTGGGTGACCTCGGCACTGCACCACACCGACGACCTGCACGAGGGCGTCGTGGCGGCACTGGAGAAACGACCACCGCGGTACAACCGCGACCGCACGCAGCTGCCGTGATCCACAACGACCGACTTTCGAAATCGAGGACCGCCATGGCCGCAACTATCGCGAACGAACGGGTCAAGTTCGGTGTCTTCATCCCGCCGCAGAACGTCGTCGGCCTCAACCCGACGCTCGCCATCAACCGCGCCGTCGAGCTGGCCGAACACCTCGACCGGCTGGGCTTCGACGAGATCTGGTTCGGTGAGCACCATTCCGGCGGTGCCGAACTGGTCGCCTCGCCGGAGCTGATGATCGCCGCCGCCGCACAGCGGACGAGCCACATCAAGCTCGGCACCGGGGTGATCTCGCTGCCGTATCACCACCCGTTTCAGGTCGCCGAGCGGATCGTGCAGCTGACGCACCTCACCCGTGGCCGGGTGCTGTTCGGTGCCGGACCCGGCCAGCTGCCGACCGACGCGAAGATGTTCGGCATCGACACCACGCACCTGCGTCCGCGGATGGAGGAGTCGATCGACGTCATCCTCCGCCTGCTGGCCGGTGAAACGGTGACGGTGAAGAGCGAATGGTTCACGCTGCAGGATGCGTCGCTCCAGCTTGCGCCGTATGGCGACCTGGAGGTCTCGGTCGTGGGCACGGTGTCGCCCTCGGGTCCCAAACTCGCCGGGCGCCACGGTCTGGGGCTGCTGTCGCTGGCCGCCACCGATCCGACGGGCAATGACCAGCTGCCGGTGCACTGGCAGATCGTGCAGGAGGAGGCGGGGCGGACCGGGCACACCGTCGATCGCGACCAATGGCGGCTGATGGGCCCGATACACGTCGCGGACAGTGTGGAAAAGGCGTCCGCAGACTGTGAGCACGGCCTGCGCTGGCACTACGAGTACCTCTCGCACATCACCCCGTCGGCGATTTCCGCGCCGGCCACGACCGCCGAACTCGCGAAGCTGCTCAACGACACCGGCCGCGGCGTCATCGGCACACCGGAAATGGCTATCGCCCAGATCGAACGACTCATCGACCGGTCCGGCGGCTTCGGCACCTACCTGTTCCAGGGCTTCGACATCGCGAACTGGGGAGACACACTGCGTGGCTTCGAGTTGTTCGCCGAGCGGGTCATCCCGCACTTCAACGGATCCTTGCGGCCGGTGCGCAGTTCGTATGAGCACGTGTTGGCCGAGACGGAGGCGAACCGGTCCTCGACCGCGGCTGCGCGGACGGCGGCACAGGAGCAGTGGCAGAAAGAGCGCGGGGCAGCGCAGGCCCGCTGACTGGGCATTCGGGAGCAAGAAAGGAGGCCGCCGATGACATTACCGGACACCACGTATCGCGGACTGCGGATCGTCGACCTGACCAACGTGATCGCGGGGCCGATGGCCACCATGGTCCTGGCCAATCTCGGTGCGGATGTGGTCAAGGTCGAACGCCCGGGGCGGGGCGACGACAGCCGCCACATGCCTCCCTTCGTCGACGGCACGAGCACTGTGTTCCTCGCTTTCAATCGCAACAAGCGCAGCGTCGCGATCGACCTCACCACGTCCGAGGGCCGGGCAGCAGTCCTCGGTTTGATCGACGAGGCCGACGTGCTGGTGGAGAGCTTCCGCCCGGGCAAGCTCGACAAGCTGGGACTCTCGTGGGAAGCGGTGCACCGGAGGAACCCCCGCCTGGTGTACTGTTCGATCTCCGCCTTCGGCGACGGTCCCCAGGGGCGCGGTCTGCCCGGTTATGACCCGGTGGTCCAGGCCTTCACCGGGATTATGGCGGCAACCGGCCACCCGGGTGGCGAACCGGCACGCGTTCCGGTCTCGCTGATCGACATCAGCACCGGCATGTGGGCGGCCATCGCCGTGATGGCCGCACTCGAGAGGCGACACGCCACCGGCCAAGGCGAGCGGGTGGGCGCAACCCTCGTCGACTCCGGGATGGCGCTGCTGTCGAACCAGATCCTCAACGTCCTCGCGACCGGGGTCTCGCCCGGGCCGAGCGGATCCGGGTTCTCCATTTCGGCGCCGTATGAGGCGTTCCGGACGGCCGATGGCTGGGCGATGATCGCGGCCGGCAACGACGCGATCTACCGGCGGCTCTGCGCCGCGCTGGGGCGGCCCGAGCTCGCTGACGACCCCCGGTTCGTGTCGGTCGGGGAACGGGTGACCCGGCGGGCGGAGCTGCACGAGCTGCTCGAACAGCGGACGGTGTGCTTCACCGGAGCCGAGCTGGAGAAGGTGCTACTGGCGGCCGAGGTGCCAGTCTCCCCGGTGAACCCCGTCAAGGACGCACTCGAGCATCCGCTCACCGCCGAGCGGGGGATTCTCCTCGATCCGGTTGGTGCACCGGGTGGCGAGCGGCTGGTCCGCTTGCCCTTCGAGCCGCTGGGCACCCGGCCGAGGTGGCCTGCCAAGGTCGGGGCGCACACCGCTGAGGTGCTGGCCGAGACCGGAATCGCAGGGGAAGCGCTGGACGAGGTGCTCCGGCAGAACGTGACGCCCGGCGAGCGGACGGCAGCGGTCGATCCGGAAGGAGTGACGCAGTCATGATCCAGCAGGTCTCCGAGATCGATGGCGGGGATTTCCGCCACGTGCTGGGGCATTTCCCGACCGGAGTGGTGGCAATCACCTCAACCTGCCCCGATGGCCGCCCGGCGGGACTGGTGATCGGATCGTTCACCTCGGTCTCCCTGGACCCGCCCTTGGTCGGCTTCTTCCCGCAGAAGACGTCGACCAGCTGGCCCCGGATCCGCGATGCGGGTGCGTTCTGCATCAACATCCTCGGCCACGACCAGGAGGACCTCGGCCGGCGGTTCGCCGTCTCGGGCGGAGACAAGTTCGCCGACCTCGAGTGGCGCCGAACTCCCTCCGGGCATCCTGTACTGCCGCGGGTACCGGCCTGGATCGACTGCGTCCTTGCGCGTGAGGACGACGCCGGTGACCACTGGATGGTGCTGGCGAAGGTCACCGCGTTGTCCGCCGATCCCGGGCGTGGCGGACCGCTGGTGTTCTACAAGGGGGGTTACGCGAAGCTCGCCGAATCGTGAACCCGCAGGATTCCGGATCGGGCGGTCCCTAGTATCGTAACCAGAGTAGAACAACTGTTAGTTCATCGTCGTCCGCTTGGCACGAGCCGACGGCCGGCTGCCCGTCCGAGGCGGGCTTGGTGGGAGGACGAGTCGTGGCCCGACGAGCAGGCACCCGGCAGACCCGCGGGTCGATCCTGGAGGAAGCGACCCGGCTCTTCGGAGCGCAAGGTTACACCGGAACGACCATGCGCGACATCGCCAATGCGGTCGGCCTGCTTCCGGGAAGTCTCTACGCCCACATCGACGGCAAGGAAACCCTGCTCCTGGAGATCGTCGAGGGCGGGATCGACAAGTTTCTCGCGCTCGGCTACGCCGCGGTGGCTGGGCCGGACAGCGCGGAGAGCCGGCTGCGCCAGCTGATCAAGGGCCATGTCGCCATCGTGGCGCAGAACGCCGAGCGCACGTTGGTGGTCTTCCACCAATGGCGGTACCTGACCGGTGAGAACCTGGCACGCGTGGTCGAGAAGCGGCGCCAGTACGAGGCGATCATCACCACCGTTGTCGAGGACGGTTTCCGCACCGGGCTTTTCAACGACAAGCTGGACCTCAAGACGTCCGTGCTGAGCTTGCTCGGAGCGCTCAACTGGACTGCTGAATGGTACAAAAAAGATGGCCCGGACACCGGGGAAGAGATCGGCGAGCGCATTGCCGACGCAATCCTGCTGGGCGTCCGGGGACGCTAGCTCGGCTTCGGTGACGTGGGCTTCCGAGGGTGACTTCACGATGTAAACAAACTATTGTTTGTTTACATCGTGGGATGAGGAGGTTTGGACGTGACGTCATTCGACAGCGTGCCGGAGGTCCTTGACGACCTGAGGTCGGGAAAGCCGGTCGTGGTTGTGGACGACCAGGACCGGGAGAACGAGGGCGATCTCATCTGCGCCGCGCAGTTCGCCACCTCCGAGGTGATCTCCTTCCTTGTCCGGCACTCGTCGGGGTATCTCTGCGTGGCGATGCCCGGCGAGGCTGCCGATCGGCTCGATCTGCCTCCCATGGTCACGTCCAACGAGGATCCACGAGGCACTGCGTACACCGTGACGGCCGACGCGCGCACCGGTGTCGGCACCGGGATCTCGGCACGCGACCGGGCACGCACAGCGCGGGTGCTGGCCGATCCCGGTTCCCAGGCCACGGATTTGACCCGCCCTGGGCACGTGGTGCCGCTGCGCGCACGCCGTGGTGGAGTCCTGGAGCGCCGAGGGCACACGGAGTCGGCGGTCGACCTCATGACGCTCGCGGGCATGCGCCCGGCCGGCGTGCTGGCCGAGGTCGTGAGCGAGCTGGATCCGACGGGGATGGCCCGGTTGCCGGAGCTGCAGAAGTTCGCACGGGAACACGATCTGAGGATCATCAGCGTCGACGACATCGTGCGTTACCGGCGAGAGCGGGTGGTCCAGCGGGTCACCCGGTCGCGGCTGCCGGTGTGCGATGCGCCGTTCGACGTGCTGGGCTATCGCGACGTGACCGGCGTCGAGCAGATTGCCCTCGTTCTCGGTGAGCTCGAAGGCGCGGAGGATGTGTTGGTGCGCGTGCACTCCGAGTGCTTCACCGGTGACGTCCTGGGTTCGATGCGCTGTGATTGCGGGCCGCAGTTGCAGGATGCGCTTGCCGCGATCGTCGCCGCCGGCCGCGGGGTGGTGGTCTATGTGCGTGGACACGAAGGCCGCGGCATCGGGCTCCTGCGGAAGCTGGAGACATACCGGTTGCAGGACAGGGGATGCGACACCGTGGACGCGAATCTTGCGTTGGGGCTCCCCGTCGACGCACGCGATTACGCTGCACCTGCGGCGATCCTGCACGATCTCGGGATCCGCTCCATCCGGCTGCTCAGCGGCAATCCAGCCAAGCTGCGCGCGCTGCGCGAGCACGGGGTCGCGGTCGAAAGGATGACACCGCCGCCGGCGCGGGTGACCAAGTACAACCAGGCGTACCTGGAGACCAAGCGTGCTCGGCTGGGGCACCGGTTCCCGGGGGTTCAGGACCCGCCGGAGGCGGTGATCGGCATTGTGGAGCACGGCGACGCACGTGGCCGGGTCCTGGGTTTCCCGACTGCGAATCTCAGCCTGGAAATCGACGAGTGCGAACTCGCCGACGGCGTCTACGGCGGGTTGGCGTGGGTCCATGGCGACGAACCAGGTGACGCGACCGCGTACGTCGCGGCCATCAGCGTGGGGACCAATCCCACGTTCGCCGGTGTCGAGCAGCGCTTCGAGGTGCACCTGCTCGATTTCGACCGGGACATCTACGGGCGTGAGCTGATGGTTGTGCCACGCGCCTTTCTCCGCCCGATGCTCGCCTTCGACTCGGCCGGGGCGCTGGTCAATCAGATCCGTGGCGATCTCGACGAGATCCGTGCACTCGCGCGTGACTGGCAGCCGCGCACCGGCGCGACCTCCGAGGCGGCCGCACAGTCAGCGCGTTCGTCGAGCCGGCGGTAGGAATTCCCGCACCTGCGGGCGATCGAGCTTCTCCTCGGCCAGCAGGTACTTCTGTACTCGCTGGCTCGGAGTGCGGGGGAACTCGGTGCGCTGCTCGAGGTAGCGTGGCAGCATGAACCTCGGCAGCTGGTTGGTGAGCCAGCCGAAGAACTCGTCGAGGTTCAGCGGAGCGTCCGGGCGAGCGATCAGGTCGAGCTTGACCTCGTGCTCACCGAGATCGGCCGGCACGGCGTACGCGGCCGCGTCGGCGATGGCCGGGTGCTGGCGGACCACCTGCTCCAGTTCCACTGCGGACACGTTCTCGCCGCGGCGGCGGATGGCGTCCTGGTTGCGCATGACGAAATGGATCCGGCCGGTCTCGTCGTAGTAGCCGAGGTCGCCGGTGTGAAACATGAAGTTGCGGAACGCCTTGTTCGTCGCCACGGGGTCGCCGTAGTAGCCGCTCGCCATGGCGCAGGGGATGAGCGGCCGGTACACCATCTCGCCGAGCTCGCCCGGGGCGAGCATGCGATCGTTCTCGTCGACCACCCCGAAGTCCGTCCAGGATGGTGGCGGGCCGATCGTGTCGGCGGGAACATCTTCCAGCCGGGTGGCCGAAGGAACGTGCGGGAAGATCTCGGTCATGCCCCAGCCCTGCCAGACCACGGTTGTCCCGTAACGTTGCTCGAATTCCGCGCGCCGAGCAGGCTGCGGCAGGATGTACACCGTGCGCAGGCGGTGCCGCGGAGCCTGTGGAACCCGGTCCAGCACCATCCCGGCCATCGGGCCCATCAGCATCGCGAAAGTCGCTCCGTCCGCGGCGATTTCGTCCCACCACCGGCTCGCCGAGAACGCCGACTTCAGGTGCGCGGTGCAGCCGACGTGCAGTGCGGAGTTCGCGAAGTTCTGCAGTCCCGCGATGTGGCACATCTGCAGCGGGGTGCTGAGCACGTCACCGGGTGTGTGGCCGAGTGCGTCACTGACCGAAGCGGAACTGAAGTACTGGTAGTGATGGGTCCACATCGCGGCCTTCGAGCCGCCGCTGGTACCGGAGGTGAAGACCAGCGCCGCCAAATCACCTGGCTCGGGGAGGTGCTCGAAGGGGAGCGGGGAGTGGTGGGCGTACCAGCTACGGAAGCCCCGGACAGGCACGCCGTGGATCTCACTCGAGGTGTTCGTGTCGCCGCAGACGAGCACCAGCGCGACCTGCCCGAGCGACGGTGCGGAGCACAGCACGGGGAGCAGGTCGCTGCGCACGACGAGAATCTGCGCTTCGCACCGTATGAGCAGCCGGGACAGCATGGGGCCCCGCGATTCCGGGTTCAGCGGCGCGGCGAAGCCATCGGCAAGCTGTGCCCCGAAGAACGCCGGGATGAACTCCGGCTGGTTTCGCAGCAGCAGGGCGACCCGCGGCTTCCGGAAACCTGCTGTGACGACGGCAGAGGCGAACCGCCGGACTTGCTCTTCGGCCTGTCCGAAGGTGAGGCGGTCGGCGCCGTCGAAGACGAGCCACTCCTGGTCGGCGGAATGCTCGGCTCGATGACGTAGCACGTGGAGCATGGTCCGCTGCTCGTAAGGGAAAGCTTGAGCCAGCGGACCCGGACCGGGGCCGCTGCCACGGAGCAGCCGGGACTCCTCGGCGTATCGCCGGGGTGCCGTGGCGGGGGCAGGCGCTTCTTGGGGCACGACAGCCTCCGTAATCGAACAATCGTTAGTTCAAAATGCCACGTGTGAAGGTGAGCCGTCAACGTCGCCGCGGATGCTGTCGTGCTCGAGTGCCCACCACACCTCGACCAGGGTGTCGGTGTCGGCTGTCGACGCGCTGACTAGAGTCTCGAACCGGGAGAGCCGGTAGCGGACAGTGTTCTGGTGTACGGACAAGGCCGCGGCGGTGTCGGCGATGGACCTGCGCGTGCGGAAATAGGTGCGGATGGTGGTGAGGATTTCGTGCGCGCCCGGCTGGGTCAGCACCGGGTCCACATACCGCCGGTGCAGTTGTTCACCGAGTTCCCGGTGCTGCTCGACGGCGAGTCGCACCGAGAGGCTCGAACTGTCGACCACACCCTCGCGGTGGTAACGGAGCGCGACTCTGAGCACTCGGGTCGCTTCGGCGAACGCCTGCGGGATCTCGGTCAACCGCACTGGTCCACCGACGGCGATCACCGCGCTGTCGCAGGCTGTCGGCCGGGCGGCAGTGATGGCGACGACGTCGTTGTCGAATGGCGCGATGAGCGTTCTCGCGGCCGGTCCTGCCGATTCGAGGTGGTGGCTCAGCTGCGGCAGGTCTGCGGTGTCCGCATGAGCTCGCACCACCCAGTATTCGCGGTCGGGCAGGACGGTGTGCACGGCACCGCCGGGGAGGATCTCACCGGGTTCGATTGCGCCGCTGACCAGACGCTGGACCAGCGCCATACGGTGCTGCTCTTCGCGGCGCGCGCTGTCGATGTCGGCCTGCTGCCGGGCGGCTACCAAGACATCGCTGTACCGATCGGTGAGTTCCCAGAGCTTGCGGGTGCCGGCCAGCACATCCCAGGGATCTGCGGAGACCGCGCTTGCTTCCTCGATGAACGCGTCACGGAGCACTCTGAGCACGGCTCGATACGCCTTGACCACGTCGTCGGCAGGAATGGCCTGGAGTGCGCGCCGCCGGCCCGAATCTCGCTCGTCCTCTTCGATCCCGGGCGGGAGGGAGTCCCGCTGTTCGAGCGTCGCCACGACTCGCGCCACATTGCGTTCGCAGGAACGAAGCAGATCGTCGTCGGGTACCCGGTTGTACGAACGGAAGGTGCGCAGCTGGGTCATTTGCGCGTCGACCAGTGCGGCGCGGCGCACGAGCAACCGGTCGGCGATGGTCGCCAGTAAGCTGTGGTGAGCGTGCATGCCTACCTCCGCCTTGGAGGAACCTCTCGGAAGGGGCCTTCAGTATTGGAGATTATCCATATCTCGGGGGAGTTCGGCTGGCTAGCGTCCAGGTATGTCCAGCTCCGAGCGAACCGATAGCGTTGTCAACGCGGCCCAGGATCTGTGGCGTGGCGCGGAGACGTTTCCCGACTCGACCGCACTGACCGATCTCGACTCCGCCGGCGGACGCAGCCTCACCTATCGTGAACTGCGCGACGAGACAGCCGCGACCGCCGGCGCGCTTCAGGGCTTGGGCCTCGGACACGGGGACCGGGTGGCACTGTTGCTGCACAACAGCATCGCGTACGTAAAGAGCTATTTGGGCGCGGTCGCTGCCGGTCTGGTCGTGGTCCCGCTGAACGTCCGGCTGCTAGCGGTGGACTACCGGCACATGATCGAGGACTCCGGTGCCACAGTGCTGATCACCACGGGTGAGTTCCTGGAACGAGCGCCCGAGCTGACGGTGTTGCCGGGTGTGGTCGTGGTGCGCGCGGACGGCGCCGACGCGACCGAGCCGGAGCTCGACCGCTTGTCTCGGGAGGCAGAACCACTTCCGGCGCCGGTGTCCAGAGAAGCCGAGGCACCCGCCAGTCTCATGTACACCAGCGGCACGACCGGGTTGCCGAAGGCCGTGGTGCTCAGTGACCGCGCCTGGGACGTGATCGCCGAGCGCGCGATCGAGGTGCTGAGGATGGGTGACGGTGAGGTGATCCTGCACGCTGCACCACTTACCCACGGTGCCGGTTTCCTGCTGCTGCCTACGATCCGCCTCGGTGGTCACAACCTGGTGTGCGCTTCGTTCACCGGTTCGCGCACAGTCGAGGTGTTCGACGAGTTCGGGGTGACCGGGACGTTCCTGGTGCCTTCGATGATCCGGATGCTGTTGGACGCGTGGCCGGAGGACAAACCGGTGCCAGAGCGGCTGCGGCGCATCTACTACGCCGGCTCACCGATCGATCGGGGAACTTTCCACGAGGTGACCGAAGTGTTCGCCGGACGGCTGGTGCAATCCTTCGCGCAGATGGAATCACCGATGTTCTTCACCGTCCTGACCGAAGACGATCACCGAGAAGCGATCCGTACGCCGGATTCGCCGCTGATCAAGTCGGCCGGGCGGGTGCTTCCCGGTGTTGAGCTGCGCATCGTCGACGAGGAAGGCCGGGCGGTGGACGGGGATGCCGGTGAGATCCTCGCCCGAGCGCCCCAGACGATGAACGGCTACTGGAACCGCCCGGAGGCGACCGAGAAGGCACTTGGCGAAGGATGGCTGCACACCGGCGATGTCGGCTACTTCGACCGCGACGGTTACCTCTTCGTGGTCGACCGCACCAAGGACATGATCGTGACCGGCGGTTCGAACGTCTACGCCCGGGAGGTGGAAGAAGTCCTCCTCGGCGTCCCCGCGGTCAAGGAAGCCGCAGTGATCGGTACGCCGCACCGGGTGTGGGGCGAGGCGGTGACCGCCGTGCTCGTACCGGCAGGCGACGATCGTGATAACGAGGCGGTCGTGGCGGCGTGCCGGGAGCGGCTTGCGGGCTACCGGGTGCCGAAGCGAATCGAGTGGGTTGACGAGCTCCCGCGCAACGCCTATGGCAAGGTACTCAAGCGTCGGCTGCGGGACGAGCTGGCACTGGCGGAGTGATCAAGCTGCACAGAACTGGCCATCTAAGTCAAAACTAACAATAGTTTTCGCTCGGTGATCCAGGCCCATGACTTGGATCGAGCTAACCTCGTGCCGACACCATTTCTCCTGGTGCAGGCTGTTTACTATCGTACCATCGGCGTGCGGCGTGTCGGGATGTTGTGACCCAGTTGACAGTACTGCTACTGTCAATAAACAAACAGTTGTTCGTTTGAAGGGCACGTACAATGACGTCGATCGCTCCCAAACTCGATGACTACGCGACGAAGTACGAGCATGTGCGGCTCGAACGTCACGACGGCATCCTGCAGGTGACGGTGCACACCGATGGCGACAGTCTGGTGTGGACCGGACTGGCGCACGATGAGCTCGCCTACTGCTTCAACGACATCGCCTGCGATCCGGGGAACAAGGTCGTGGTGCTCACCGGTGCGGGCGGTTCTTTCTGCGCGCAGATCGATTTCGCGAAGTTCAACCTTGGTACCGCAGCGGACTGGGCGCACATCCTCTTCGAGGGCCAGAGGTTGATCAACAACCTGCTGCTGATCGAGGTCCCGGTCATCTCGGCGATCAACGGTCCGGTGCTGGTGCATCCGGAAGTCCCGTTGCTCTCGGACGTCACTATCGCCGCCGACCACTCGACGTTCCAGGACTCGCCGCATTTCCCGTCCGGCATCGTCCCAGGGGACGGCGCACACACGGTGTGGACGCACATCCTCGGTCCGCAGCGTGGCCGGTACTTTCTGCTCACCGATCAGAAGCTGGAAGCCAAGCAGGCGCTCGACTACGGCGCCATCAACGAAGTGGTTCCCCGGGCCCAGGTGCTCGACCGTGCCATGGAACTGGCCCGCGGCATCGCTGCGAAGCCGGATCTGACTCGTCGTTACGCGCGCGTGGTCCTGACCCGCGAGATCAAACGGTTGGTCCAGGACCAGCTCAGCCTCGGTCTCGCTCACGAAGCGCTGGCCGCGCTGTCGCTCTAGCGGCACCGGCTCTCCGGAGGCATTTCTCCGGCAACTGCGGCGGGTCTGTCAAACGAGCGGTGTAACTCGGGTTGAAGGGGACTACTTGCGTCCGGTGGCCAGGCGGCCGTCGAAGGCAATCTCGAACGCGTTCAGCGTGGGTTTCCACCGCATCGTCCAGCGTTTCCGGCCGGTGCCGGTGGGTCGAGGCTCATGATCGCCAAGTAGACGCACTTGAGTGCGGCCTGCTCGTTCGGGAACTGCCCGCGGGCCTTTCACCGCGCGGCGGATGCGGGCGTTGACGCTCTCGATCGCGTTGGTCGAGCAGATCACCCGGCGGATCTCGGGATCGAACGCCAGGAACGGCACGAACTCCGCCCACGCGTTGTCCCACAACCGCACGATGGCCGGGTCTCGTGCGCCCCACGTCGCGGCGAACCCGGCGAACCGTTCGCGGGCGGCGGCATCGGTCGGCGCGGTGTAAACAGGTTTGAGCGCCCTGGCGATCGCGGCCCAGTGCTGACAGCCAGCGTAGCGGAAGCTGTTGCGCAGCAAGTGCACCACGCAAGTCTGGGCGATGGTCTGCGGCCAGACGGCGGTGATCGCGTCCGGCAGTCCGCTCAGATCGTCGCACACGACCATGAGCACGTCGGCGACACCGCGATTCTTGAGTTCGGTGAGCACGTGCAGCAAGTACTGTGCGCCGGCGCCGTCGCCGGCCCACAACCCGAGGATGTCTCGGCGGCCTTCGCAGGTCACCGCCAGCGCGACATAGATCGGCCGGTTGGCGGCCTTGCCGTCGGTGGATCTTCACGTGGATCGCGTCGATGAAGATCACTGGGTAGACCGCCAGGTCTACCATCAGGGTTTCGCCGACTCGTTGGATGTGCTCGCCGCCATCTGCAAGGCTCATCCCCGCTCCGCCCGCGCAGCCTGCACGACATGGTCGACGGATACGTCACCGCCGCCCACTGCGATCACCCGGAAACCGGCTGCGCGTCAGCCGCCCTGGCAGCTGACACCGGACGCCACGGCGTCGCAGCCCAGGTCGAGTACCAGAGCGGGCTTGAGGGCTACATCAGTGCCATCACCGCGATGCTGCTCGATCGCGCGCACCAATCCGGCACCGAACTGAGCGTGGCGGAAGCCCGAAAGCAGGCAGTAGCACTGTTCTGCCAGACGGTCGGCGCGCTAGTGGTCTCCCGCGCTGTCGCCGAGGTCGATCCCGGACTGTCCGACGAGGTCCTGACAGCCAACCGCAGGCAGCTCAAGCAGTGATAGAGGAGGCCCTGGGTGGGCCCGACATCTGCGGTCCGGAAGGCGATCAGCACGCCAAACGCAGTTGCGTGTGTTGCGCACCTACCTGTTTCGCGCTGCCTGCGCCGAACGTATGGGTGGCACGACTCGCTGCGGTCACACTTTGCTGCGCATGGGCACCGGAAAGGGATGCGCCCTCGAAGGCCACCTGTCGCTACGCACCATCGCCCACCATTGCAACCCGTCCCGGGTTGACCCCGGCGAGGGGGAGGCTCGGCTCTCAACACACGCAACCGGACATCCTGGCCGGCGTAATCCGCGAGCACAGATCACCTGTCGTCCGATGCCCTCGGCCGGACTGCGCTAGCCGAGGTCGAGGTGGCGCTGCTGGGAGCGCCGCGATGACCAGGCTGTGGGAGTGGAGCCGTGCGGATCCGTGTCGGTAGTTGGGTTGATGATGTTAGCTGGCCGTTGGCGGTTCGTGCGGAACCGCAGAGCATGCAGTATGGGCTCCACGTGCCGTTCGTGTTTATCGAGGTCATGCAGCTGTTGGTCGTGATCGTGCCGGCGAACTGTCCGGAAGCGGTAGGGACACCAAAACGCTTGCCACGTTCTCGGCCGTTGACGCCGGGCTCGGGCCGCTCGGCGCGGGGCGGCGGGCATTGAGACGGTGTACCTCCTGCTGGTGCTGGCTGAGCGTGTTTTCGGCACGGAGTTCGGGCAAGTACCACGGCTACCTCTCCTACGTGCCGGGCGCGCCGCTGCTGGACAACCTCCGCCGCTCACCGTCTTTACGCGGCTGACGTCGACTGTGGGCTGGGATACCGGCCGCGCGACCACCAACACCGTCGCGATCTCCGTCCTCGGCCGGTTTATCTACGGGACAGGCCTTTCCTTGATCCGCCACTCAGATGAGGGGTACGGCACGCTCGACATGGTAGGACTTCCTACTTTATGGTGTCCTCAGGTCTGCGGTGCAGGGAAGCCGGTGTGAGTCCGGCGCGGTCCCGCCACTGTGACCGGGTAGTGCCGCCTCACGAGGAGTGGTCACTGGCGGGAGCCGGGAAGGCCGGGGCGGTGCGGATCCGGGAGCCAGGATACCGGCCGCAGGTGTCCGTGTTCGTCCACGAGGATGGAGCTGAACGCATGTGGCTGATACCTGCCTGCGTGAAAGATGCTGTGCCACCGCGAGATCCGTTGGCTGATCCGCGGTAGTTCCTTCGGCTTCGCCTGCCCGCGTACCTCGGTGCCCGGGTGGCTCCGTCCTGCGTTCCTTCGCGAAAGGCTGGCCCATGACCCCTGAACTCACCCATTTCGTCGGCGGCAAACTGGTTCCGGGCACGTCCGGGCGGTTCGCCGACGTCTCCGACCCCAGTACCGGTGCCGTGCAGGCGCGCGTCCCGCTCGCCTCGGCTGCCGAGGTCACCGCTGTGGTGGACGCGGCCGCCGAGGCCCAGCGCGAGTGGGCGCGGTGGAACCCACAGCGTCGCGCCCGCGTGCTCATGAAGTTCCTCGACCTGGTCCGCGCCGACGAAGATCGCTTGGCGCGGCTGCTTTCTTCCGAACACGGCAAGACGGTGGCCGACGCGCGCGGCGACATTCAGCGTGGGCTGGAGGTGGTGGAGTTCGCCGTCGGGATTCCGCATCTGCTCAAGGGCGAGTTCAGTGACAGCGCGGGCACGGGGATCGACGTGTATTCGATGCGCCAGCCGCTGGGGGTAGTCGCGGGCATTACGCCGTTCAACTTTCCGGCGATGATTCCCTTGTGGAAGGCGGCACCGGCGATCGCGTGTGGCAACGCGTTCGTGCTCAAACCGTCCGAACGCGACCCGTCCGTGCCGTTGCGGCTGGCGGAGCTGTTCGGGGAGGCGGGTCTGCCGCCGGGGGTGTTCTCCGTGGTCAACGGTGACAAGGAGGCCGTGGACACGCTGCTGGTGGATCCTCGGGTGGAGGCGCTGGGGTTCGTGGGTTCGTCGGACATCGCGCAGTACGTGTACGAGCAGGCCGCCGCGCACGGTAAGCGCGCGCAGTGCTTCGGCGGGGCGAAGAATCACATGATCGTGATGCCTGACGCCGACCTGGATCAGGCTGTGGAAGCCCTTATCGGGGCGGGTTACGGCTCGGCTGGTGAGCGGTGCATGGCGATCACGGTCGCGGTGCCGGTCGGGGAGGCCACGGCTGACGCTCTGGTGGAACGGCTGGCCAAGCGAGTGCGGGGCCTGAAGGTCGGGGCGTCGCTGGATGAGAGTGTCGACTTCGGACCGCTGGTGAGCGCGGCCGCGGTGCAACGCGTGCGGGACTACCTCGACATCGGGATCGCCGAAGGTGCAGAGCTGGTCGTGGACGGCCGGGACCTCACGGTTCCCGGTCATGAGAACGGGTTCTTCCTCGGCGGCTGCCTGTTCGATCGGGTGCGGCCGGAGATGCGGATCTACCGTGAGGAGATCTTCGGCCCGGTGCTGTGCATCGCCCGTGCGGCCGATTACGAGGAAGCGTTGCGGTTGCCGAGCGAGCATGAGTACGGCAACGGTGTCGCGATCTTCACTCGTGACGGCGACACCGCGCGTGACTTCACCGCGCGGGTGAACACCGGCATGGTCGGGGTGAACGTGCCGATCCCGGTGCCGATCGCCTATCACACGTTCGGCGGCTGGAAGCGTTCCGGCTTCGGCGACCTCAATCAGCACGGCCCGGACTCGGTGCGATTTTACACCAAGACCAAGACTGTGACGTCGCGCTGGCCCTCGGGGGCCAAGGAAAGCGCGAGCTTCGTCATGCCGACGATGGCGTAGACGATGCGCCTCACGGAAGAACAACGAGCGCTGCGGGATACGGCGGCCGAGTTCGCGACCGAGCATCTGGCCCCGCGCGCGCTGGAGTGGGACCGGGACAAGCACTTCCCAGCCGGCATGTTACGCAAGGCGGCCGGGGTCGGGTTCGGTGGGCTGTACCTGCCCGAGGACGTCGGCGGCAGCGAGCTGGGCCGCCTCGACGGGGTGCTGGTCTTCGAGGCGCTTGCCGGTGGGTGCCCGTCGATTGCCGCGTACGTGTCGATCCACAACATGGTCACGGCGATGATCGACCAGTTCGGCGATGACGCGCAGCGGCGCCGGTACCTGCCGCGGATGGCCACTATGGAGGATCTGGGCAGCTACTGTCTCACAGAGCCCGGGGCCGGGTCGGACGCCGCGGCGTTGATTACGCGGGCCCGGCGCGAGGGCGACGAGTACGTGCTTGACGGGGTGAAGCAGTTCATCTCGGGTGCCGGCACGTCGGCGGTCTACGTGGTTCTCGCTCGCACCGGAGGCCCTGGTGCGCACGGGATCTCTGCGTTCATCGTCGAACGGGACACACCCGGGCTGAGGTTCGGGCCCAACGAGGCCAAGATGGGCTGGAACGCCCAGCCCACCTGCCAGGTCGTGTTCGACGGCGTGCGCGTGTCGGCCATGGCACTGCTCGGCGGCGAAGGCGGCGGTTTCCGGGTCGCCATGTCCGCATTGGACGGTGGACGGCTCAACATCGCCGCCTGCTCGCTCGGCGGCGCGCAGACGGCGCTGGGCAAGGCCGTGCGGCATTTGACCGAGCGCTCCGCGTTCGGTGCGCCGCTGGGGGAGGCGCAGGCGCTGCGGTTCCGGCTTGCCGACATGCGCACCGAGCTGGAGGCGGCCCGGACGCTGCTGTGGCGGGCCGCCGACGCCTACGACAGTGGGGATCCTGAGGCGACTGCGCTGTCGGCGATGGCGAAGCGGTTCTGTACCGACACCGGGTTCGATGTCGCTAACCAGGCGCTGCAGCTGCACGGCGGCTACGGCTACCTCGCGGAGTACGGGATCGAGAAGATCGTCCGTGACCTGCGGGTGCACCAGATCCTCGAAGGGACCAACGAAATCATGCGGGTCATCATCTCCCGCCGGATGCTGCAGGAGGCATCATGAGCGACGTCGAGTTCGTTGTCCACAGTGGCCTCGGTCGGATCACGCTGAACCGTCCGAAGGCCCTCAACGCCTTGACCCACGACATGGCTCGTGCTGTCACCGAGCACCTGCTGGAGTGGGCCGGCGACCCGGCCGTGCGGGCGGTCGTGGTGGACGGTGCCGGCGACCGTGGGTTGTGCGCCGGCGGGGACATCCGGTCGATCTACGACGACGCGCGAGCCGGCGGCGCGGCGTCGCTGGAGTTCTGGGCTGACGAGTATCGGATGAACGCGTTGATCGGGCGCTACCCGAAGCCGTATGTGGCGATCATGGACGGCATCGTGATGGGCGGCGGAGTCGGGATCTCCGCACACGGCAGCCACCGGGTCGTCACCGACCGGTCGCGGATAGCGATGCCGGAGGTCGGGATCGGGTTCGTCCCAGACGTCGGCGGCACGTTCCTGCTCTCGCACACGCCGGGCCAGCTGGGCACGCACACCGCACTGACGACGACCCAGCTATCCGGTGCGGACGCGATCCACTGTGGACTGGCCGACGTCTTTGTTCCCGCGGAGCGCTTGCCGGACCTGTTCGACGCCCTCGCGACCCGAACGCCGGACGCGGCGCTGGACCTGGTGGCCGAGGAACCGCCATCGAGCTCGCTGGCTGCGGCTCGGGAGTGGATCGACCACTGCTACCAACCGGACACCGTGGACGAGATCCTCGCGCGGCTGCGTGACGGTGTTGAGGCGGCGGTGTCGGCGGCGAAGGAGATCGAGGGCAAATCGCCGACGGCGCTCAAGGTGACGCTGCGGGCGCTGCGGTCCGCCGCGGCGATGGACCTGCCCGCCACGCTGATCCAGGAGTACCGGATCTCGCACCGCGCATTCGGCTCGGCCGAGTTCGCCGAAGGAGTGCGGGCGCAGATCATCGACAAGGACCGTTCACCCCACTGGTCGCCGGCCACCCTGGCCGAGGTGGATGAGCAGCTGGTGGCGTCCTATTTCGCCGACCTCGGCGACGACGAGCTGACGGGAGTGCGCGCATGACGGTCGCATTTCTGGGACTGGGCAACATGGGCGGCCCGATGGCCGCCAACCTCGTGACCTCAGGCGAGCAGGTGGCCGGGTACGATCCGGTCCCTGCGGCGGCGGACGCGGCCCGGGCGTCGGGAGTGTCCGTGGTGGACTCCGCGGCCGCGGCGCTCGCGGGGGCATCGGTGGTCATCACGATGCTGCCCAGCGGGAAGCATGTGCTTGACCTTTACCGCGAGATCATCCCGACCGCCGAGCCGGGCACGCTGTTCCTCGACTGTTCCACCATCGAGGTCGCCGACGCCCGCGCCGCTGCCGAACTGGCCCGGGAGGCGGGGCACTTGGCGGTGGACGCGCCGGTGTCCGGCGGGGTCGTCGGCGCGACCGCGGCGACGCTGACGTTCATGATCGGCGGCCCGTCGGAGGCGTTCATCACTGCGGAGCCGTATCTGCGGAGCATGGGGGCGAAGTTCGTCCACTGCGGAGACTCCGGCGCCGGTCAAGCCGCGAAGATCTGCAACAACATGATCCTCGGCGTCTCGATGATCGCCGTCAGCGAGGCCTTCGCGCTCGGGCAGAAGCTGGGCCTGACCGACCAGGCCCTGTTCGACGTCGCCTCCACCGCCTCGGGCCAATGCTGGGCGCTGACCACCAACTGCCCCGTACCCGGGCCCGTGCCAACCAGTCCCGCCAACCGTGGCTACGCGGGCGGGTTCGCTGCCGGTCTCATGCTCAAGGACCTGCGCCTGGCCCAGGCCGCAGCGTCCTCGGCAGGTGTGGCGACGGCACTCGGCCGTCACGCCACCGACCTCTACACCGAGTTCGTCGCCGACGACGGCCCGGGCCGCGACTTCTCCGCCATCATCACCACCCTCCGCGAGAACGGACCCGCATGACCGAGACCATCATCATCGAGCACCCGGCACCCCGCGTCGCCCTCGTCACGCTCAACCGCCCCAAGGCCCTCAACGCCCTGAACCTGCAGACGATGCGCGAGCTCACCCTTGCGCTGACCGAACTGGACCGCTCCGGAGACGTCGGTGCTATCGTCCTCACCGGCTCCGACCGTGCCTTCGTCGCCGGCGCCGACATCAAGGAAATGGCACCCCGCACCTTCAGCGAGATGCACGCCGAAGACTGGTTCGCCGGCTGGGACGCCCTCACCCGCGTCCGTACCCCGCTCATCGCCGCCGTCGCCGGCCACGCCCTCGGCGGCGGCTGCGAACTCGCCATGATGTGCGACCTTCTCCTCGCCGCCGACACCGCCCGCTTCGGCCAACCCGAAATCACCCTCGGCGTCATCCCCGGCATGGGCGGCTCCCAGCGCCTCACACGCGCCATCGGCAAGGCCAAAGCCATGGACCTGATTTTGACTGGCCGCACCATACCCGCAGACGAAGCCGAACGCTCCGGCCTCGTCTCCCGCCTCATCCCGGCCGCGGATCTACGTTCCGAAGCAATCGCCGTCGCCACGAAGATCGCCTCGATGTCCCACATCGCCGCCGTCACCGCCAAGGAAGCGGTGAACCGCGCCTTCGAAACCGGCCTGACGGAGGGCGTACTGTTCGAACGGCGGGTCTTCCACGCCCTGTTCGCCACCCACGACCAGAAGGAGGGCATGGCCGCGTTCACCGAGAAAAGGCCACCGGAGTTCCGCCACGCCTGACAGCGGGTGGCTCTTGCCGAACCGTCCGGGCGCTACTCGAGTTCGGTCAGCCTTCCGCCGTCGAGGACCAGTGTGCGGTCCGTCGCCGCTTCGAGTTCGGGATGGTCGTGGCCGATGAGCAGCAGAGCCGGTGGCTCGGCGTCGAGCAGGGTCAGGACGGTCGTGCGGGTGGCGGGGTCGAGACCGGCGGTGAGTTCGTCGACGATGAGCAGCCGGGGCCGGGCGAGGAGGGCGCGGGCGAGGGCGCAGCGTCGGATCTGGCCTCCGGACAGGGTGCCGGGGAGCCGGTGTGCGTCGGGGATACCCATGCGGCGAAGGATGTCTGCGGCCTCGACGGTGGCCGCGCCGCGGGTGAGGCCGCGGAGGCGGACGGCGGTCGTGGCGACCTGGGTGAGGACAGGGCGGTGCTCGGCGAAGGAGGCTGCCGCGTCTTGGTGGACGTACTGCACGGCCCGCAGCTGAGCTGTCGTTCGGCGGTGAGCCGGCGGAAGCGGAAGGCCATCGAGCAGGACGGCGCCGTGGGCGGGCCGCACGAGCCCGGCGATGGTGCGGGCGAGCGTGGTCTTGCCCGCACCGGAGGGTCCGATGAGCGCGGTGCGGCTGCCTTCGTCGATCGAGAAGGCGACATCGGACAGTACGGTGTTCTGCCCTCTGTGGACGGTGACGTCCCGGAACTCGAGAAACGTGGTGGCGGCGGCCCGGACGGTGCGGGGCGGCAGTGTGTCGTCGGTCGCCATGGCGGGGACGAGTTTGCCTGCTTCGAGAGTGAAGGTCTCGTCGGCGACGGCGCGGGCGAGGACCCGGTCGTGTGTGAGGACCAGCTGGCCGATGCCGCCGACGGCGAGTGCGCGCAGGCGGTCGACGAGGGCGGCGCGGGATTGCGGGTGCAGGCCGGTGGTGGGTTCGTCGAGCACGAGGAACCGGCGTCCGGTGGCGAGAGCCATCGCCAGGGCCATCCGTTGCTGCTGGCCGCCGGAAAGCTGGTGCGGGAACCGCCGCCCGTGGACGGCATCGAGGCCGGCCGCGAGCAGCGCGGCTTCGGCGGCGGCTCGGCGAGCGGCGCGGTGCGGGTGTTCGATCCCGGCCAGCTCGGTCAGGACCGCGCCGCAGCGGCGGGCCGGGTCCAGGACCGCGGCGGGGTGCTGGGGCAGATGGGCAGCGGCCGGGCCGTCGATCGTGCCCGACAATCGGACCCCGGGCCGGCAGCCACCGGCTGCGGCCAGGCCGAGCGTCGTCTTTCCGGCCCCGGACGCGCCGAGGACGACGAGGATCCGGCCGGGCGCGAGGCGCAGCGAGAGGTCGTCGAGAATGGGGGTTCCACCCGCCTGCGCGTGAACCCCCTTGAGCACGAGGTCCGTCACGACCGCCTCCGGTGAGCGAGTGCCTTGTCCGACAGGAGATTCACACCCACGCACAGGGCGATCAGCAGCGCCGCGGGCACGAGCACGACGGCGGGCTGGGTGGTGAGGGCGTCGCGATTCCGTTCGATCACCACCGCCCAGTCGGGCGCCGACGAGGGCAGGCCCAGCCCGAGGAAATTCGCGGAGGCCAGCAGATACAGCACGAGTCCGAGGCGGGTCCCGGCGTCGGTCACCACCGGCCCGGCAACCGACCGCACGACATAGCCGGCCTGGATTCGCCACCACGGTTCACCTTGCAGCAGCAGGGCTTCCGCGGCCGTGCGGCAGCCGGGCGCGAGCGCTGCTGCCCGCACGAGCCGGGCGATCGCCGGCAGTTGCACCACCGCGACCGCGCACACGAGCACCACGGCCGAGCGATGTCCGGTCGCGGCGAGGACCATGAGAACCAGCAGCGACGGGAACGCCAGGACGAGGTCGAGCAGTCGCATCAGTACTTCGTCGAGCCAACGGCCCCGTCCCGCTGCTACCAGCCCGAGCGGCACGCCCATCGCGTACGCGAGCAGCAACGCCGCCAGGGTGATGCCCACGACGGACAGCCCGCCCGAGAGGACGACGGCGAGCGCGTCGCGGCCGAGGACATCCGTCCCCAGGGGATGACCGGCACCTGGTGGAGCCGAGGGAAGCGACGTGGAGGAGATGTCGCCGGGGACGAGCGGGCCTCCGAGTGCCACCAGCGCCGGCACCGCCACCAGAACCCAGCCGATCACCCGGTTCACCACGGTCGCAGCTCCCGGTGCGGGGTGAGCCGATGGGTGGCGAGATCCGCGAGAAGGTTGCCCACCAGCACGACACCGGCGAACACGAGCACGTAGCCCTGCACGACGGGCACGTCACGATTCTGCACGGCCTCGACGAATCCCGTGCCGAGACCGGTGACCGCGAAGAGTGACTCCACGATCACCGTGCCGGTGAGAAGACCTTCGATCGCGCGGGCGAGCTGTTGCACGACGGGCGCCGCCGCGCCGGGCAGGACATGGCGCAGCACGACTGTGCGGCGGCGCAGGCCCAGCAGCATGAGGTGCGTGGCGACCTCACTGTGCGCGTGTTCGGCGACACCGATGCGGATCTGCCGGGCCAGGTCGCACAGCTGCCGGGCGACGAGGACCACAACGGGCAGCACGAGCACTGCAGGTGCGGCCAGCAGATCGGCGCCGGTCATCCCGGCGGCGGTCGCGGGCAGCAGCCGCGCGCGGACGGCGAAAGCCGCCACCAGGACCAGCCCCAGCACGAACTCCGGGACGGCGTGCAGCACCGCGGTCACCACCGTGAGCGCGCGATCAAGCCGGGAGCCCTCGGCCAACCCGCTGCCGACTCCGACGGCCGCGGCCAGCGGGACCAGCACGAGCAACGCGACCAGGGCCAGCACTGCGGTCGCGCCGAGCCGCGCGCCGAGCTCAGTGCTCACCGGCACCCCGGTGATCAGGGAGTTACCGAGGTCGCCGGTGAGCAGACCGTGCAGCCAGTGGCCGAAGCGGATTCCGGGCGGCTCGTCGAGCCCGAGCTGGTGGCGGACCACGAGAATCTGCTCTGGCGTGGCCCGTTCGCCCAGCACGGCGGACGCCGCGTCGCCCGGCAGCAGCGCCGTCATGGCGAACGTCGCAACCAGGAGGACGAACGCCTGCGCGAACGCCAGGGCCACCCGGCGCAGCGGGTATCCGATCACCGCAAGCGGGCGTGGTCGAACCGGGCCCAGTCGAAGGTGTTGGGCGGCGCCGCGACGACACCGTCCACACCGGACACTCCGACGTTCCAATCGCTGAATCCCCACACGAGCATTCCGCCGTCGTCGTGGGTCAGCTGCTGAGCCTCGGCGAACAATGTCAACCGGGTCGCCTCGTCAGCGGTGCCTGCCGCACGGTCGAGGAGTGCGTCGAACTCGGGATTCGAGTAACCGGTGAGGTTGCTCGACGCGCCGGTGCGGAAGCGTTCGCCGAGGAAGGTGGGCACGGGCAGGGTGGCGGTGCGGCTGTGGGCGGCGACCCCTTTCTTCTTGATTTCGCTGAAGTAGGTGCTCGCAGCGAGCGGATCCGGAGTCACAGTGAGCCCGGCTTCCTTCAGCTGCTGGGAGATCAGCGTTGCCGCGCTGTCGAACGCGGGGTCGACACCACTGGTCTCGAGCGGGATGGCGAGGCCTTCGGCGCCCGCCTCTCGCACGAGCCGCCGCGCCGTGTCGACGTCGCGGGTGCGCTGGGGGATGTCCGCCGCATATCCGCGCAGGCCCTTGCCGAACAAGTCATTGCCCACTTCGCCCCGTCCGGCCAGCGCGATCCGGTTCAGCGCCTCGCGGTCGACGCCCAGCAGGACCGCCTGCACGAGCCGGGGGTCGGAGAACGGCGGGCGGGTGAGACGCAGCAGCACGGCTTGCATGGTGGTGCGCTCGGCCTGCAGGACAGTGACGCCGTCCTGCCCTGCGAGGCGGGCGGCGCTGGCGGCAGCGAGGTCGTGGGCATAGTGCACCTGCCCCGACAGCAGGGCGTTGACGCGTGCGGCTTCGTCGTCGACGGGGACGAACTCGAGCTCGTCGATCGTGGGTGCGCCGGCCCAGTGGCCTTCGAACTTCGTGAAGACCGCCGGTCCACCCGGGCGGAAGGAGCCGAATCGGAATGGTCCTGACCCGACGGGCGCGGTGAAGTCCTTCGTGCCGGCGGGCAGGATCTCGGTGCCGGGTGCGGCGAACGCCGAGGGGAACTCGAAATCCGGTCTGGCCAGCACGAGCTCCAGCTCGGTTGCGGAGACCGCTTTGCTCGCCGGGAAGTCGACAGTCGCGAAGTACTGGCGAGAATCGGACGCGAGCGAGGGGTCGGCGATCCGGCTCAACGTGTAGAGCACGTCTTCGGAGGTCACCGGCGTGCCGTCGTGGAACTGGGCGGACCTCAGCCGGACCCGCCAGCGCAGCCCCGCCGCGTCGCTGTCCCACGACTCGGCCAGTCCCGGTCGTAATGAGGTGTCCGCGGCATACGTGGCCAGAGTGTCGAACAGCGCCTTGGCCCGCGCCTGGTCCACGAACTGCGACACCAGCGCCGGGTCCAGCGTCTCCTTCGACCCACCGGCGGCGAAGGCGGCCCGGAGCCGGGTGCTGCCACCCGATGATCCGGACGGGCCGCACGCGGCCAGGGAGGTGAACGCCACAGTGCCGAGCGCGCCGGTGAGGAAGCGGCGGCGCGTGAACGAGGACATACGGCTACCTCCGGACCGGCGGACCACGGCCCGGACCGCCGACGGAGCCCGGGCCCCGCTCCGCACTCCACGACGGTGAGGGGCTGATGACCGCGCCTCCCACAGGTGATCCGGCTCCCGGCCTAACGGCCGGTCACGGTTGCGGGTCAGCGCCGGAATCACACCGGCTTCCCCCGCGAGAGGGCGGATGCAGTTGTATCGCTGAATGTAGCCCATGGACACTCATCGCGGGCCGTCGTGTGATTCTCCGGACCACTGCCGAGGTCGACGCGACAGCCTCCGTGATCACCGACTCCATGATCATCGAATCGATGTCCTTGACAGGAACCTGCCAGACCTTGGTGCTCCCCTGAGGGACTGGGGTGTTGCGCACGAACACGGACTTCCCGATCGCCAGTGCGACGGGGCCGTCGTGATGCAGCTCCACCGACGCCGGGCCCGCGGGCCCGCGATAGGCGCGCTCAAGCTGGCGTTTCGACATCCAGTTCGTGTCGCTTCGGTAGCGGCACGAACACGCCGATCAGGCTGGGCATGCCATCTCGTTCTCCTCGCGGATCCCGCGGACGATCAGTCCACTACGCCCAGTTCCGCGTGAATCCGTGACCACATAGTCGGCATTCGACGCTGAGAAGTGCTCCTGGCACCGTGGAAATGGCCGCGGTCTTCGAGGTCTCACGCCAGCGGCGGGTACGGCAGCAGGCTGCTGGTGTGCTCGTCGACTCGCAGGGCTTTGCCGATGGCGGGGAACGCGCGCTGCGGGCATGCGGGGCGTTCGCATACTTTGCAGCCGATGCCGATCGGGGTCACGGCGGCGTTGGTGCCGAGTTCGAGGCCGTCGGAGTAGACGAGGCGGCGGGCGTGGCGCAGTTCGCAGCCCAGGGCGATCGCGAAGGTTTTGCCGGGGTCGCCGTGGCCGCCGATGGTGCGGGTGACGGTGCGGGCGAGCCAGAAGTATTTCTTGCCGTCGGGTAGTTCGGCGATTTGGGTGAGGATGCGGCCGGGGGAGCTGAAGGCCTCGTAGACGATCCACAGCGGACAGGAGCCGCCGGCGCGGGAGAAGTGGAAGCCGGTGGCGGACTGGCGTTTGGAGATGTTGCCGGCGCGATCGACGCGGACGAAGGAGAACGGGACCCCACGGGTGCCGCGGCGTTGCAGAGTGGAGAGGCGGTGGCAGACGGTCTCGAAGCCGACGCCGAAGTGGTCGGACAGGCGCGTGATGTCGTATCGGTAGCGTTCCGCGGCGCCGAGGAACACGCGGTAGGGCAGCACGAGCGCGCTGGCGTAGTAGTTGGCGAAGCCGATGCGGGCGAGCCGGCGGGCGGTGTCGCCGCTGAAGGGGCCGGTGGCGACCAGGCGGTCGATGGTGTCGCCAGCCTCCAGCAGCGCCAGTTCCGAGGCGAGCCGGAACGCGACCTGCCCTGGGCGTAGCGCGGGCGAGAGGTGCAGGGTCTTGCGTTCGGGGTCGTAGCGGTGCTGGTCGGCGCCGAGTGGCGCCGGACCGACCTGCACGCCGTGGCGCTCGCGCAGGCCCGTGGCCAGGCCGGACCGGACGTCGCCCGGCGTCAGCCGCAGCGTCGCGGCCAGCTTCTCCGCGGGTTCGTCGAGTTCGGTGACGTAGTTACGGCGCTGGTAGAACCAGTCGCGGATTTCTTCGTGCGGTTGCTGCGACGCGCCGCGGTCGAGGCCTTGTTCCGACACCAGTGCGGCGATGTTCTCCACGGACTCCCGGTACCGTCGGTGCCGGACCCGCCCGGAGTAGGTCCGGCACTGCGCTGCGGCGTCTGCTGTCTGTGAACCACGGATTGCGGATCGCTTAGCGGCGCGGTCATCTGTGTTCCGCCGGTGCGGAAGGCGCCGGCTCCCCAAGGTTCGGTGGTGGGCCGCGCGCGGCCCACACGTTCGCTACTTCTGCCAGCCCACCGTCCTCGGCAGCGGCGTGCCGAAGACGATCCCGCCGATGTTGGCCGGCCCCTGGGAAACCCCGTAGATCGAAGGCCCGCTCAACAGGGGGAGGGGACCCGTAGAGCGCCGGCCCCTTGCGTTCGATCTCGTTCGCCTTCGCGATCTGCTGTGCGGGGTCGGCGAGCTGGGCGGCCGCCTTGATCTCCCGGTCGAGGTCAGGTGTGCCGACTCCGCTGATGTTGTCGTTACTGGTGCTGCCGTAGAACCTATCGAGGTTGCGGACGCCGAACGGGTCGAGAGAACGGTTGCCCGACAGGAAAAAGTCGAACTTGCGGCCGCTAACGGAGTCGAAGTCGTTCTCCGACGGGAGAGGTGCGGTTACCTTGATGCCGGCTGGTGCGAGCTGTTTGGCCGGCGCGCCCGCAGTGGCCTTGTCGAGCGGATCGTCGCCGGTGTAGGTGAATGTCAGGTCCAGTCGTTGGCCGTTCTTCGCCCGGACTCCGTCGGCGCCCGGCTTCCACCCAGCTGCGGTTCCTGCGCGGCCGTCCCGATCGCGTGTTCACCCGGGCGGTGCTGAAAGAGCAACTGTGTCCGCGGCAAAACGGCAAAGGACCGGGTGAACACGTCCGGCAGCTCCGGGCCAAGCTGCAGCCGCACCTCGACCCGATCACGACGGTCCGCGGGGTCGGGTACCGCTTCGAGGGGTCGACTCCGGTGGTTCTGGTCTGAGGCCGTGCTACCCAGTGACGTCCGCGCGCAGCACGGCCTCGATCTCCAGCAGCAGCTGCACCTGCTCGCCCACGATCAGCCGGCCGTCGGGCAGCTTCGAGTCGAACACGATGCCGAATTCGCTCCGCCGGATCGTGGCCGCCGCCGAGAACGCGACCTTCTGGTCGCCGTTGATCCCGGTGCCGAACCCGAGCAGTTCGAGCGCGAACCGCACCGGCCGGGCGGCGCCGCGCAGACTCAGTTCGCCGTCGAGGGCGAACCCGTCGTCCTCGACACGCAGGGCGCTCGAACGGAACTCCGCGGTCGGGTGGTTGTCCAGGTCGAGGAATTCTGCTCCGGCCAGGTGCCGATTGAAACTCTCCAGCCCGGTGTCCAAAGAGGTCAGATCGACCGTGGCAGTCACCGCCGAGTCCAGCGGATCCGGCGCGGTGACGATCTGCCCGCCGAACTTCTCCACGCCGCGCCGGAACCGGGTCAGCCCCAGGTGCCGGACGACGAACGACACGTCGGAATGCACCGGGTCGATGTCCCACGTGCCCGCCACGTATCCCGGAATCTCGACAGTCATGGTTACTCCACGCCTCAACGGTCTTCGGTACCTGGACCTGACGATAACCACCGACGGGCGCACCGTCGCGTCGGTGCCGGTTCTCCCAGAATGTGGACCGCTCAGTGCGCGATATTCGCGATTACTGCGGGCAGGACGCTGGGAAAGCGCGCCGCCAGCTCTTCCGCGCGCAGCTCGTGGCGGCGGAAGCTGCCGTCCGGTGTGACCCGCAGGAGCCCGGCCTCGCGCAGCACTTTCAGGTGGTGCGACAGCGTCGACATGCTCACCGGGACGTCGAATCCGCCGCACACCACACCGCCTGCTTCGGCCAGCTGAGCGACGATCCGCAGCCGCAGCGGATCCGCCAGCGCGGCCAGCAGGGTGGCCAGCTCGACCGAGCCGACGTCCGGGTGGTGCAGGGCTCGCATGCTCGACACCGTAGCAGAATTCGAGATTTTGACACTCATCGAAACCTTTGCCATGCTGACTTCGACAGTCGTCGAAATCTTCCGAGGGAGCCGTGCCGATGAGCGATTCGCTGGGCCTGTCCGCCGTCGAGGTCCTGTCCACCACCCGCAGCGTCCGCCGCCGGATGGACCTCTCCCGTCCGGTGCCGCCCGAGGTGGTCCGCGCCTGCCTCGACCTGGCCACGCAGGCTCCGACCGGGCGCAACCGCCAGCACTGGGAGTTCGTCGTGGTCACCGATCCCGCGCTGCGCGCGGCGCTGGCGCGCTACTGCCTGGAGGGGATGACCCGGCCGAGCCAGCCGGTGGTCCTCGACGACTCCGATCGCTGGGACCCGGCAGCGCGGGCGAAAGTGCTCGACGGCGCGCAGGAGTTCTTCGCCCGGCTGCACGAGGTGCCGGTGATGGTGATCCCGTGCGTGCGGATGGTGCGCACGGCGAACCCGTCGGTGGTGCAGCAGTCCAGCGTCTGGGGTTCGATCCTGCCCGCCGCGTGGAGTTTCATGCTCGCCGCGCGGGAACACGGCTTGGGCACCGTGTTCCTGCCCGGCCACCTGCACCACGAACGCGAGGTCGCCGGTCTGCTCGGCATCGACTACGACAACGTGCTGCAGACCGCGATGATCCCGGTCGCCTACACCCGCGGCACGAGCTTCCGCCGCGGGCCGCGCGTGCCGGCGGAATCGGTGACGCATTGGAACCGCTGGGGAAATAGGTCCGCCGCGGGGAGGTGACCGTCATCTGGGAAACCGGCGGGCCGCGCCCTGCCACCGGTACGACGACAGCGACGATTCCGAGCAGCGGGTCACGTATCGCCTGGCGCAGGCCGGGCGACGGCGTCTGCCGTCGACGCGGTCGAGAAGGTCGGACAGCGGGCACGATATGAGCGTTCGGTCATCCGGGATGAGCTGTCCCGAAATCCGGGAATTGGGCTCCGCTGCCGCGTCCTGACGGCCGAACCGTGCGGCGTTGACATTGTGCGCGACTTCTTCGTAATTTCGGAGCAAGGCAACACGCTGGCAGCTCACTCGATCGTGCTGAACGGCGCTGGCCGGCCGGATGTGTTGTCACTGAACGTGTTTCGATCGTTGCGAGTTTGGTCCGCCGCTGGGCATGATGGCGTTGTGCTGAGTGGTTGTCCCGGTGTTCGAGCCCTCCTCTGGTGTGCTGCGGCGTGGCCGCGGAGAGGTGTGGTTGCCAGTGAGTCTTTCGTCGGAAGCAGGTGAGGATGGGTCGCCGGTTCTGGCAGGTGGAGTTGGTGGTCGGGCTGCGGATGCGGTGATTGCGGGGCTTGTTCCGCCTGCGCCGCGTGCTCGGGGTGAGCTTCGGCGGCTTCCGGTGGCGGGTTTGCCGTCGGTGTTGAGGGATTCGTCGTTGGTGTGCGGTGTCGCGCGGGTCAATTCGTCGGGTGGGTTGTCCGCTGGCTCGGTGTTGCGGGCGCTGGGGTGATGTGAGGGCGGTGCGGTGGTGTGGCGGGTCGCTCGGGGGCTTGCCGCGGTGACGGGTGGGGTTGGGCCCGGGGTTGTGCTGAGGCGGGGTCGGTTGGTGGTTCCGGTGGGGGTGCGGCGGCGGTGCCGGATTGTGGGTGGTGCGCAGGTGTTGTTGGTGGCGCTGACGGAGGAGGGGGTGTTGGTGGTGTATCCGCAGGACAGGTTGGCGGAGATGGTGGGTGGGTTCCATACGCGGTTGGTGGCTGCGGGGTCGGGGATCGGCTAGGTCTCAGGATCAGTTCGCTTTCCCGGACGAACTCGTCGAATTCTTGGAGCCATGATTGGTCCTCGCGTCGACGAGCATCTCACCCGACATCTCGCGCGGGCGCGCTGGATATTCGCGTGGGGGAGGTGGAGATCTGGTGGCACGAACGCCCGAGTTTCCTCAGTTTCGCCAGCCAGGCTCGCGGGGTTGCTGCGGTCTACCCCCATGAGTTGGTCGTCTCCCTCCGGGTCCGGGCAAGACGGCGCCGCACGGTATCTCGTCCGCGTGACCCTTGAGCTTGTGGTGAATCAGCGACGCCGGGTGGTGAACAACCAGATCGAACGGGCAACCGCTGCTGGCGCGCACCGCGGTCAGCGGCATTCTGGCTGACCCTCACCCTATCTCGGAGGCACCTTCAACACCGTCACGAACTGACGCCGCAGCACAGGCTTCGTGGCAGCTCCGGGAGCGACACAGCACCAGCACGGTCACGTTCCAGAGGTGGCTACGCTGCGGCCACGTGACCTGAGCGGAGGGCTACAATTTTTCGCGAGAAGGGGCACTTCGACGCTGGGAACGCAGATTTTCGGCATGAGCGACGTTACCTGCCGCGTCAGTGGTCAGTGAAGAAGGCGCCGCAGTCCGCGTTGATTTGAGCGCCTACCTTGCGTAGAGAACCGGGAAAAGTACACGGTGTTGCATCCGATCTTCGGCCAGTACTGCTGTCTGTCGATCTGGCTGACTGGCACACCAGGTGCGGTCCAGGTCAGGTAGTAGCTGCCGTCTTCATCAGGAACCGCCTTCAAATGTGCGCTGGCCACAAGGGAATCGCGGCCGTTGTGGATCACCATCGTCATACCGGACGAGACATGCAGGTGAGTGTCGGTGCAGGGGTCTCTGCCGTTATCGGCGAGCACGCTGAGCGTCGAGAGCGAGTGGCGTGCCGACTGTCCCTGCTGAGGGGGTGATCATCCAGGCTGCCAAGGTGACAAGCGCGATTACCACGCCAGCGATAGGGACGATCGAGTCGTTACGCCCGCTGTAACAACGCGCCGGTGCGTGGCGACTGACCGGCCACAATCCATGAGAGCAGGGAGCCTGTAGTGAGCGCGGACGACGAGCGGCCATACCCGGGCGAGACCCAGTCAGAGTTCATCGCCAGGCTTAGGGAGATGGCGAAGAGGGTGGAGAGCGCCTGGGGCGGCAAGCCGGAAGCAGAAGCGCTGCGAGCGCGCGCGGACAGGATCGAACGCGGCATCGAGCCGATGCCGGAGCCGCGGGACACGCGCGCGTGATCTACCGTCGGCGACCGCCTTTTGGGGATCACCGGGGTCCCGCTCCTCTTCGGGTCTCAGCTATGGCCAAAGGCGCTACATCGTGGCCAGCCGCCCCGTCGTCAGCTGAAGTTCGAGGGGACAGGTTCGCTTCGACCTCGGGTCCTCCTTGGAGATCATGCCCATCGCGCATCGTCTTCCCTCCTGTTCGTGCCGATCGAAGCTCCGGCGAGTGTCCAGCCATGAGAGTCGGCCTATGTAGCTGCTTTTCCATAGAGCTGACCTCGATGAAACTCAGTTCAGTTGGTCGTACTGACAGGGCGCGAGGACGAGGATGGCCCGGCAGCGGCGCCGATGGCTGCGGCTGGAGCCGCCGACAGTGTCGCCCCGCCCCGCACTGGCTCGCCTGAACGGCGTGCCGGGAGTGGTGGGATGGCTGGGCCAGGGCGCTGTCCTGCACGGTGGACGCTCCGGTGTCGTGGCCGCGCAGCACTGCAAGGATGCCGCTGGCTGTGTGTGAACCGCCACGTCGTGGTCGTCGAGCGAACGCATGACAACCACGACGTGGCGGCAGCGAAGTGATCAGGCCGGCATGCGATCGGTGCGGGCTTGTTCCCGCACGGTCGTCGACGTGGCCAAGGGGTGCGGTTCGCCGGTCAGCGCGGCCAGCGCGGTCGCGACTTCTTCGATGGTGGCGCCGACGTAGGTCAGCGTGGTACCGGAGCGGGCGTTGGTGTGGGAGTGACCTGCATAGGCGGCCGCCACGGCGTAGCTGAAGTTGCGTTCGACCCAGGTGAGAGTGGTGTACCGGAGCCAGTGAGAGGAGACGCCGAGTGCAGCGACCCAGGGAAGGCGCGCGCCGATTCGTCGCCACATCCAGTAGTAGTGGTCCTCCGTGATGGGCTTCTGGTTGCGTCGGCGAAGCAGTTGGCCGGTGGGATCCTGAGCGCCTCCACGTTGGTCTGCGTGGGTCAGTAGTGCACGCATGAGGGTGGGTGAGATGGGTTGGTCTCGCACAGTGTTGCCCTTCTCGTGGAGTCGGATCGTGAGTTGCGTGGTGTCGAGATCGCCTCGTCGCAAACGAAGGGCGCCACCTCGGCGGCAGGCTGTTTCGGTATGCAGGCGGAGGATCAGCGCGTCGAGTGCCGGGTCGCGGCCGGAGTTCGCGGCTGCCTGGGCGATGTCGGCGAGTTGCGCCGGGGCGAGTGGGCGGCGTGCGCTTTGCCGCTGCGGCGGTTTCCTGAGCAGGTGGGCCGGGTTGTCAGCTGATGAGATCAACCTGTCGGCGACCGCGCAGCGGTAGAGGAACTTAACCGCGTCAATGAAGTTTGCCCGCGCGCCGTGGCCGCCGCGGGAATTGTTTCGTTGCGCCGAGCGCAGCTGGACCGTTTTGGCCAGACCCGTGATGTCGGTGGCGGTGGGCTCGTCGATGTACCGCGCCGGCCATTCATCGGTCAGGACTTTGAGGTAGACAGTCCACATCTGTGCCGATTTCGGCGATGCGTTCGAGAGCGCTTTGGGCACGTATTCAGTGAAGGTCGGCATCGTAGGCCTAGTGGTGCCAGTGTTCGCAAGGGCTTCGGGCGAAACACCCAGGGTGTCGAGAAGGGCTTTCGCCGCGGCGGCGACCTCAGCTGAGCGGTTGTGATCGGTCATGGCTGTTCTCCGGACATCATGGTCTCGTGGGCACTGACAAGTAGCTGGTCGACGAACGGCATGGTGTAGATGACGAGGACATCGCGATGCGGGTTCGCGGCCAGCAGGACGGGGTCGCCGCTGCGCAAGGAGCACCGTGCACGCAGCGTTAGCGGAACCGCGAAACGGAGGCGATCGGTGAGGCTGACGGGGCCGTTGTCATCGCGTCGCACGAGCACGGCCCTGCCGTCCGGCGAGGTCAGGGTCAACCTCGTCCCGGCGGGCCAGCCGAGCGTCCGCTGGATCGTCCGGTCCGTAAGCCGGCCGGAACCGTCGATCCGGGCAGTCGCGTAGCGCCACCCAGGGGCCAACGACCCTGGGTGGACCCGGGGCAACGTCCGCTGCGTGCCCGGATTCGCGAATGGCTGCGGAACCCTCGGTGGAATCACGGCGGCGACTGGCTGCTCAAACATCCGACCACCGCCGGCATGGTGAGTTCGCGGGGTCGCTGCCACGTGAACGACGGTCAAGCCGGTACGCGGTGCACGGAGAGTGGTGTTGGCAGTTGCGTGCCGTCATTTCCGATGGTGTGGAGGGGCCGGGGTGCGCGGGGGGACACATCACCGATAATCTGCGGTAAGCAGCCGCTTAGCCGCGGTCCGCGGCAGGACAGGAGGCCGGTGTTGTGAACTCGTTCGAGGATCGTGTGGCCCTGGTGACCGGGGCCAGCCGGGGGATCGGGCTCGGGATCGCCAAGCAGCTCGTCGCGCGGGGCGCTCGGGTGTGCGTCACGGCGCGCAAGCCGGAGCCGCTCGCGGAGGCCGTGGCCGAGCTGGGCGGGCCGGAGCACGCGATCGGCGTGCCGGGCAAGGCGGATGACGAAGAGCACTGCGCGGACGCGATCGCGAAGACGGTCGAGCGGTTCGGCCGGCTCGACATGCTCGTCAACAACACCGGCATCAACCCGGTCTACGGTCCGGTGCTGGACGTGGATCCGGCGGCGGCGGCGAAGATCTTCGCGGTGAACGTGGTCGCGCCGCTGGCGTGGATCCGCGGTGCCCGCGACGCCTGGATGGGCGAGCACGGGGGATCGGTGGTCAACGTGGCCTCGATCGCCGGGCTGCGGGCCTCGCCGGGGATCGGTATGTACGGGGTGAGCAAAGCCGCGGTGATCCGGCTCACCCAGGAGCTCGGTGTCGAGCTCGGGCCGGGGATCCGGGTCAACGCGGTGGCCCCGGCAGTGGTCAAGACCCAGTTCGCGACGGCGCTCTACGAGGGCCGCGAGGAACAGGTCTCCGCGGCGTACCCGCTCAAGCGGCTGGGCGTGCCGGACGACGTCGCGGGCGCGGTCGCCTTCCTGCTCTCCGACGATGCGGGCTGGATCACCGGGCAGACCGTGGTGCTCGACGGCGGCGTGACGCTGGGCGGTGGCCTGTGAACGCCGGGGTCGTGATCACCGGTGGTGGAGGCGGCATCGGTGCCGCACTGGCCCGCCGGTTCGCTGCGGACGGGGCCAGGGTCGTCGTCGCGGATCTCGACGGCGACCGGGCGGCGGAGGTGGCGGCCGAGATCGGCGGCACCGCGTTCGCCGGCGACGTGGCGAGCGAGGAGGGCGTCAGCGCGTTGATCGCCGCCGCCCGGGGAACCCTCGGCGAGATCGACGTTTTCTGCGCCAACGCCGGCATCGCGCCGTTCGGCGGCGAACAGTCCACAGAGGACGACTGGGCGCGCACCTGGGACGTGAACGTGATGGCGCACGTCCGTGCCGCCCGCCAGCTGCTGCCGGCCTGGCTGGAACGCGGCGAGGGGCATTTCATCGCCACCGCGTCCGCGGCGGGACTGCTCACCAGCCTGGGGTCGGCACCGTATTCGGTGACCAAGCACGGTGCACTGGCGTTCGCCGAATGGCTCTCCGCGACCTACCGCCACCGCGGCATCACGGTGCAGGCGATCTGCCCGCAAGGCGTGCACACCGCGATGCTGGAGGGCACCGGTGAACGCGGCAAGCTGCTGATGGCGGCCTCGGCGATCGAACCGGAGCAGGTTGCGGACGCGTTGTTCGCCGCCATCGACGAGGGCCGGTTCCTGGTCCTGCCGCATCCGGAGGTCGCGGGCTACTACACCGCGCGGGCCACCGATCCGGACCGGTGGCTCGGCGGCATGAACAAGCTGCAGCGCAAGATGGAGCAGCTGCCCGAGCAGTGACGGGTTCCGACAAACCGTGGAAGGGCCCGCGGTGGCTCCCCACGGGGTGCGGTCGCGGCCCGGCACCGGCGCGGTCGATACTGCCCGCGGCGGCACCGGGGCCCCGCTCCGGCCGCGCGTACTCCGTCGCGGCCGTCGCGACGGGACGGACACGAGGAGACCGGGAACCGGCATGAGCACCCCCGCCCCGCCCGAGGTGCCGCGATCGCGCATCGCGGTCGCGAGCTTCATCGGCACCGCGATCGAGTTCTACGACTTCTACATCTACGGGACCGCCGCGGCACTGGTGTTCGGGAAGGTCTTCTTCCCCACCTTCTCCTCGACCGCCGGGGTGCTCGCCTCGCTGGGCACCTTCGCGGTCGGGTTCATCGCCCGCCCGGTCGGTGCGGTGCTGTTCGGGCACTGGGGCGACCGGCTCGGCCGCAAGTCGATGCTGGTGACGTCGCTGCTGGTGATGGGCCTGTCCACGGTCGCGGTCGGGGCGGTGCCGGACTACGGCACGCTCGGCATCTGGTCCCCGGTGCTGCTGACCGTGCTGCGCTTCGTGCAGGGCGTCGGCCTCGGCGGGGAATGGGGCGGGGCGGTGCTGATGTCCACCGAGTACGCCCCGCCGGGACAGCGCGGGCTGTACTCGGCGTTCCCGCAGCTGGGCCCTGCAATCGGCTTCGTGCTGGGGAATCTGCTGTTCCTCCTGCTCGGTGCGGTGCTGCCCGCTGCGGAGTTCCAGTCGTGGGGCTGGCGGCTGCCGTTCCTGTTCTCCGCGGTGCTGCTCGTGGTCGGGTTCTACATCCGGATCCGTATCGCCGAGACGCCGGTCTTCCAGGCCGCGCTGGACAAGGCCGAACAGGCCCGCGTGCCGCTGTTCGAACTCGTCCGCAAACAGCCGCGGGTGCTGATCCTCTCGACGCTGTCCTTTGTGCTCGCGCACGCGCTGTTCTACACGGTCACCACGTTCTGCCTGTCGGTCGCGACCTCGGCGCTGGGCATCCCGCGCACCACCGTGCTGATCAGCCTGCTCGTGTCGGCCGCGGTGATGGGCGTCGGCACCCTGGTGTTCGCGATGAAGTCGGACAAGTGGGGACGGCGCCGGCTCAGCGCGGCCGCCGCGGTGTCCGTGGTGGTCTGGGCTTTCCCGCTGTTCGCGTTGATGCAGACGAGGAATCCGATCCTGCTCACGCTCGCGTTCATCGGTGGTCTGCTGTGTTTCGCGATGCTGTACGGGCCGATGGGTGCCTTCCTGCCGGAGCTCTTCCGCGTGCGCTACCGCTATTCCGGTGCCTCGATCGCCTACAGCGTCTCGGGCATCGTCGGCGGAGGGGTGGTGCCGCTGATCTCCACCGACCTGTGGGCCTCCACCGGTTCGTCGGTGCCGGTCGCGCTGCTGCTGGTGGGACTCGGTGTGCTCAGCCTGCTGTGCATCCTGGGCCTGCCGGAAACCCGCGACCACGACTTCGCCGACGGCCTCGGCGACGAGCAGGTGCCTGCGGCGTCCTGAATCACTGCTGCGCGACCAGATCCGCGACGAGCAGGCCGGTGTGCAACAGCAGCCGGTTCCGTCCGTCGTCGAGGTCGAGTCCGCTGATCGCACGGATCCGGTCGAGCCGGTAGTACAGCGAAGTGCGGTGCAGGTGCAGTGCCTCGGCGGTACGCGGGATCGAACCGCCGTGGTCGAGGAACGTGCGCAGCGTGCCCGCCAGCCGGGCACCTTTGGGATCACCCAGCAGGCGGGCCACCGGTTCGGGTACGAGGCCGGGCAGCAGGGCAGCATCCGGGATCTGCATCAGGATCGCGTAGGCGCCGAGCTTCGCCCACTCGGCTACCGGACCGAGATCGGGCAGCAAGCGCGCGCCTTTCGCCGCCGCGACGGCGTGTGTGTGGGACTGCCAGGCCTCGGCGAGTCCCGCGACCGGTTCACCGACTCCGGCGACCGCGGCGTCCGGTTCGCCGAGGAGTCGCCCGAGACCGGTGGTCATCCGCCGTGCTTCGCGGACGACGTCGTCGTGGTCGAGCTGAGCCGCTGTGTGCACCAGTATCCCGCGCGTGCCGTCGAGAAGCGGCAACAGCCGCTGCGGGCGGCGCCTCGCGCCCGACTCCAGCACGCTGCGCAGCGCGGCCTCCGTCTCCGCCGGACTGACCTCCCGCGGTCTGGCCTCCAGCACGGTGACCACCACCTGTGCGGCGTCGCTCAGCCAGCCGCTTGCCGTTCCCGCGGCCAGCGCGTCCCGCCGCGCGTCCGGTTCGGGGCCGAGCAGCCGCCGGAGCGTGTGCTCGCGGCCGGCCTCGGCGTCGTCGGCGGCGAGCCGGGTGCCGTGCAGCAGGGCCGCGGCGGTCTTCGAGACCTGTTCGATCCGGGCGATCTCGGGTCCGGCCAGCGAACGGTCCGCGTCGATCACCATCAGCAGCCCGAGCAGCTCCCCGCGTTCGCGCAGCGGAACGCAGAACCGGGCGCTCATCCCGAGCTCGGCGCTGCCCGCCAGCATCCCCGGCCGTGGCCACCGCGCCACGCCCTGGCCGAGCACGAAACCGCTGACGTCCGGACCCGCGTCGTGCTGGAGGACCGCCCGGATGCGGACGTCGTCCTCGTCCCCGAAATGCCGGCTGGTGCACAGCATCCGCACCAGCGGATCGTCGATCGCGACCGAGCGCCGCAATTCGTCGGCGAGGTCGTCCACGAGCGTCTGCAGCGTGTCCCGGCCGGTCATGCGAGCACCCCTTTCCCTCCGACAGAGCGTGGAACGACGAACCCAGAATGTACGACGCCCTGTGCTTCCGCCGCGGTGGTGGCCGGAGCGACCATGACACGGGCTGATCGCACGAAGGAGGCACCGTGGCGCGTCTGGACGGCCGGATCGCGGTGGTCTTCGGAGCCGGATCGAGTGGTGCGGAGCTCAGCAACGGCCGCGCTGCCGCACTGGCCTACGCCAGGGAAGGGGCGAAGGTCGCCGCGGTGGACCTCGTGGCGGAGAGCGCGGCCGAAACCGCGCGGCTGATCGAGGACGAGGGCGGTACGGCCGTGGCCCTCACCGCCGACGTGACCGACGAGGACGACGTGCTGGCCGCGGTGGGGTCCGTGGTCACCACGCTGGGCGTGCCGTCGGTGCTGCACAACAACGTCGGCGCAGCGCTCACCGGCGGGGCGACCGGGCTTTCGCGGACGGACTGGGACGGGACGATCGCGGTGAACCTGACCGGGGTCTTCCTGGCGTGCAAGCACACCCTGCCGCACATGCTCGCGGCCGGCCGTGGCGCGATCGTGAACGTCTCCTCGCTGGCGAGCATCCGCCACACCGGGTACGACTACCCGGCCTACATGGCCGCGAAGGCCGCGGTCAACCAGCTCACCGTGTCGCTGGCACTGACCCACGCCCGGCAGGGGATCCGGGTCAACGCCGTGCTGCCGGGCCTGATCGACACCCCGCTGGTCGGCCGTCAGCTGCACCGGGATCCGCAGACGGTCGCGCGGGCACGGGCGGCCCGCGACGCGGCGAGCCCGACCGGACGGATGGGCAGCCCCTGGGACGTCGCGCACGCCGCGGTCTTCCTCGCCTCGGACGAGGCGGCCTACGTCAACGGCGTCTGCCTGCCGGTGGACGGAGGCATCAGCGCCCGATCCGGCTGACCCCGCCACCGTGCGGCGGCCAGCACTGCCGCCGTGTGGTGTCGCCTGGGGTGTGCGGTGTGGGCTGGGCTTGTTGTGGTGTGGTGTCGTCTGGGCCGGTGCGGCGTGGGCTGACCTGTCGCGGTGCGGCGCCGCCTGGCCCTGTCGCGGTGCGGCGCCGCCTGGCCCTGTCGCCGTGCGGTGTCGCCTGGGCTCTGCTGCGGTGGGGCGCCGGCTGGGCCGCTCACTGTGCGGGGCTGCCGGTGGAGCGGCACCATGGTGCCGTCGGTGCGGGAAGGGGCGGGAAGTGGTCGAGACGGTCCGCGGGGCGGTGCCGCCCGAGGCACTGGGCCGGGTGCTGATGCACGAGCACATCTTCGTGCTGAGCCCCGAATTCGTGGTGAACTACCCGGAGCACGACGGGTTCGACGAGGCCGTGCATGTGCCGGAGGCGATCGGCAAGCTGCGCGAGCTCAAGGCGGCCGGCATCGACACCATCGTGGATCCCACGGTCATCGGGCTGGGCCGGTATCTGCCCCGGGTGCAGGCGGTCGCGGCCGCGACGGACCTGCAGATCGTGGTGGCGACCGGGCTCTACACCTACCGGGACGTGCCGCACTACCTTTCGATGCGCGGCCCCGGTACGCCGCTGGGCGGGCCGGAACCGCTGGTGGAGATGTTCGTCGGCGATCTGACCGAGGGCATCGCGGACACCGGGGTGAAGGCGGGGGTGCTTCAAGTGCGCCACCGACGAGCCGGGCCTTACCCCCGGGGTCGAGCGGGTGCTGCGCGCGGTTGCGCAGGCACACCGGCGGACCGGCGCGCCGATCATGACCCACACGCACGCGGGCACGCGGCGTGGGCTGGAGCAGCAGAACGTGTTCGAGTCCGAGGGCGTGGATCTGCGGCGGGTGCTGATCGGGCACTGCGGTGACAGCACGGATCTGGGGTATCTGACCGGACTGGCCGACCGCGGTTCGCTGCTCGGGATGGACCGCTTCGGGATCGACTCGTACCTGCCTTTCGAGGATCGGGTCGCGACGGTCACCGCGCTGTGCGAGCGCGGATACGCGGGCAGCATGGTGCTCTCGCAGGATGCTTCGTGCTACCTCGACTGGATGGACCGGCCCACGCGCGAGGCCGTGCTGCCGAACTGGCACTACCTGCACATCACGAACGACGTGCTGCCCGCGTTGCGCGCACGGGGGGTCAGCGAGGACGACCTGACGACGATGCTGGTCGGCAATCCGCGCCGGTTCCTCGCGTACGCAGAGCCGCACTGATCCGTCCGGCCAGTATGCTGACCGCTTCCCGGGGGCGACGGAGGGAGCTGCCCGATGCCTGGAGCGACCGTGCGGAAGGCCGGTGCCGCTGCGGACGAGCAGGCCGCGGTGCCGCGCCGGCTCTTGCAGCAGGCGACGAAACTGTTCGCGAAGCAGGGCTTCGACCGCACCTCGGTGCAGGAGATCGTGGCAGCCGCCGGCGTCACCAAAGGCGCGATGTACCACTACTTCGGCTCCAAAGACGATCTGCTCTACGAGATCTACGCACGGGTGCTGCGCGGGCAGACGGCGCAGCTGGAGGGCGTTGCCGACAGCGCCGCCCCGCTGCGTGACCGGCTGGCCGCCGCCGCGTCCGACGTGGTGGTGAGCAGCGTGGCGAATCTCGACGACAACACCATCTTCCTGCAGTCCATGCACCAGCTTTCCGCGCAGAAACGCCAGGCGGTGCGCGCCGAACGGCGCAAGTACCACGAGCGCTTCCGCAGCCTGGTCGAGGAAGGCCAGGCCACCGGCGAATTCCGCGCCGACAAACCGGCCGAGCTGGTGGTGGATTTCTTCTTCGGCTCGGTGCACCACCTGGGTACCTGGTACCGCCGCGGCGGGCCGTTGTCGGCTCGTGAGGTGGGGGACCAGTTCGCGGATCTGCTGCTGTCGATGCTGCGGCCCTGACACGTTCGCCTCCGGTGCCCGTCAGAGGTCGATGCCGAACAGTGCCGCCGCGTTGGCCGAGGAGAACTTCTCCCGTTCCGGCCCGGAAGGGAAGTGCGCCAGGAAGGATTCGATCTCCGCGCCGGCCGGGTGCTGGAAAGGGTAGTCGGTGGAGAAGACCAGCCGATCCGCGGAGACGACCGACCTGGCGTGCTGCAGCAGCACCGGATCGAACATGCCGGACGTGGTGATGACGAAGTTCGACCGCACGTAGTCCGCCACCGAATGCCGCAGACCGGCGACCTTGGCGAGACCATTGGCCCGGTTGAGCCAGAAGAGCAGCATTTCACCCCAGTGCCCCAGTACGACCTGAAGGCCCGGATGCCGGTCGAAGGTGCCGCGCAGGATCAGCCGGAGTGCGGCGGTCGCGGTGTCCAGGTGCCAGCCCCAGCCGAAGGTGGCGAGAGCGAGGTCGGTGGCCGGACCCAGACCGCGGTAGGACGCGTCGCGCACGGCGGCCGAGGGCACCTGCGGGTGGATGAACACCGGTTGGCGCAGCTCCTCCGCGGCGGCGAAGAAGTCGTAGTACGCCGGGTCGTCGAGGAAACGGTCGCCCGAGCGGCCGTAGACCATGGTGCCGACGTGGCCGAGGCCTGCGGCTCGTTCGAGCTCGCCTGCCACGTCGCCGGGTGAGGACAGGGGCAGCGTCGACATGGCCCGCAACCGGGACGGATGGGCGCCGACGGCCGCGGCGGCCACATCGTTCGCGGTGCGGCTCAGCCGCAGGGCTTCCCCCGGTGGCAGCGGATGGGTGCCCGGCGGGGTCAGCGCGATGATCGACACGTCGATGCCCTGCGCGTCCATCGCCGCGATCCGGCCCGCGCCCAGATCTTCCAGACGCTGCCGGTGGTCGCCCGTGTTGTTGAAGGCGAGGCTTTCGTCACGGGTTTCCGGCGGCACGGCCTCCAGCGCAGCTGCCAGCTCCGGCAGGATCCAGTGCTCTTCGACGGCAATGAGGGTCATGGTCGGCATTCTCGCTTTCCGGTGGAGGGTACGGCATCCCGTAGGCCCGCGGAGGTGCTTCCGGCATGATCACGACATTAGCGAGGCACCCCGACACAAACCGGCAGCCGACGGCCGGACAACGAGGAAAGACGTTGCGGGGAAAGGGAAATCACGATCGGGTGAAGGTTTCGCGGCGCCGCGGCTCGACGATCAGGGCAACGGAGGCAGCGCAGCGGAGATAGCACAGCGGAGGCGGCCCAACGGCGGCAACGCAATGGAGATAGCACAGCGGAGGCGGGCTCAAAAGGCGACAGGGGGAACGGAGGCGGCGCAACGGCGACCATCGCGGTGAAGCCTGCCGCATACGCCGGGGCCGGGCCGGCAGGGGAGCCGGGCGGAGGACATCCGGACGGGCAGGCCGATACCGGTGATCTGCCCGCCCTGTACGGCGGTCACCGCGTGGCCGACCGGCCTCTGCCCGGCCGCCCGGACAGCCGCACCGGGGGTTCTCCCGCCGACCCGCGGGCCGGGCGGGAGAACCCCGGTACGTCAAGCGGGTAGCTCCACCAGCTCTGCCAGCCTCGCGCGGTGGCGGCCGGGGGTGCCCAGGGCCAGTTCGTTGCTCTTCGCGCGTTTCAGGTAAAGGTGCGCCGGATGTTCCCAGGTCATGCCGATTCCGCCGTGCAGCTGGATGGCTTCTTCGGTGGCGTGCACGGCGATCGGGGCGGCCCTGGACTGTGCGACGGCCACCGCGATCGGTACGTCGTGGCCGGCGGCCAGCGCGTCCGCGGCGTAGCGGGCGGTGGCGCGGGCGCTGACCAGATCGGTGTACAGGTTGGCCAGCCGGTGCTTCAGCGACTGGAAACCACCCACCGGGCGGCCGAACTGGTAGCGGCCCTTCAGGTACGTCACGGTTTCGGTCAGTGCCCATTCCGTGAGCCCGGTCTGCTCCGAGGCGAGAAGACCGGCCGCGGCCGTCAACGCACCGTCCAATGCCGACTCGGCCGCCGCGCCGAGCGCGACCGGTCGCGCAGGAGCCGCGGACAGCGTCACGTCGGCGATTCGCCGGGTCAGGTCAAGGGAAACCGCCTCGACGACGGTCGCGTCGGATGCTTCCACCGCGTACAGACCGGGGCCGTCTGCGGACACCGCGGGCACCACGAGCACGTCCGCCACGGAAGCGTCCGCCACCGTGCGCACCTCACCGGTCAGCGTGCCGTCGGCCCGCACCGTCGAGGGGAACGGCGAGCCGGGGGCAGTCGACAGGGGCACTGCGAGTGCCCCGGTCAGTTCGCCCGCGGCCAGCCGGGGCAGCAGCACGTCCTCGCCGGTGGCCAGCAGCGCCGACGTGGCGAGCACCGCGCTGCCGAGGAACGGCACCGGTGCCACGCTCCGGCCCAGTTCTTCCAGCACCACAGCCACTTCCCTGGCCGAAGCACCGTGCCCGCCGCGCTCCTCGGGCACCAGTAGACCGGCGGCGCCGAGGTCGGCGGCCAGCGTCCGCCACAGCTGCCGGTCGTACGGTTCGGCGGTCTCGACCCGCGCCAGCACCGCGGCGGGGCCTGCCCGGTCGGTCAGCAGCGCGCGCACGGACGAGCGCAGATCCTCTTCGACGTCCGAATACAGCAGGTCCGGCGAGCTCATCGCGGCAGATCCTTCCAGGCGACGTCCTTGTCCACCCGCGGTTCGGACGGCAGTCCCAGCACGCGTTCGGAGATGATGTTGCGCAGCACCTCGGACGTGCCGCCCTCGATCGAGTTTCCCTTGGCCCGCAAGTACCGGTACCCGGCCTCGCGGCCGACGAAGTCGACCTTCTCCGGACGCCGCAACGTCCAGTCGTCGTACCGCAGGCCCTCCTCGCCGAGCAGCTCGATCTCCAGTCCGCTCAGCTTCTGGTTCAGCTCGGCGAAGGCCACCTTCACCGCCGATCCCTCCGGCCCCGGCGCACCGGCGGTGAGCTGCTGACGCAGCCGGTCACCGGCCAGCCGCAGCGATTCGGCCTCCACCCACAGCTGCACCAGCCGGTCCCGCAGCTGCGGGGTGCGCAGCTCGGGCCGTTCCCGCCAGGTTTTCGTGAGCACGCCGAGCATCCCGCCCTCACGGGGCTGCGCGGTGCCGCCGATGGCCACCCGCTCGTTCATCAGCGTGGTCTGCGCGACCTTCCAGCCCTCGCCGACCGCGCCGATCCGCTGGGTGTCCGGGATCCGCACCTCGGTCAGGAACACCTCGTTGAACTCCGCCTCTCCGGTGATCTGGCGCAGCGGACGGACCTCGACGCCCGGTGCGGTCATGTCGCAGAGGAAATACGTCATGCCCTGGTGCTTGGGCACGTCCGGATCGGTGCGGGTGACCAGGATCGCCCACTGCGCGTTGTGTGCGCTGGAGGTCCAGACCTTCTGCCCGGTCACCACCCAGTCGTCGCCGTCGCGCACCGCACGGGTGGCCAGTGCGGCCAGGTCGGAGCCCGCACCAGGTTCGCTGAACAGCTGGCACCACACCTCCTCGCCGGTCCACAATGGACGGATGAAGCGGCGGCGCTGCTCGTCGGTGCCGAACGCGAGGATGGTCGGTGCGGCCATCCCGAGGCCGATCATGATCCGGCCGGGATCGTTGTCCGGGGCTCCGGCCTCGGCGAAGGCGGCGTCGATGCCGGGCTGCAGGGCCCGCGGCGCACCCTGGCCGCCGAGCCCCTCCGGGAAGTGCACCCAGGCGAGGCCGGCGTCGAACCGGGCGCGCAGGAAGTCCAGGCGGGCGGTGGACTTCGGATCGTGTGCGGCGAGGAAGTCCGCGACCTGCCCGCGCACGTCGTCGGCGGTCAGGGTCATCGGCCCGCCTCCGCCCGGTACTTCTTCAGTTCCCGGCGGGCCAGTGAGCGCTTGTGCACCTCGTCCGGCCCGTCGGCGAGTCGCAGCGTGCGCACCCCTGCCCACAGTTCGGCGAGCGGGAAGTCCTGGCTCACGCCACCCGCACCGTGTGCCTGGATCGCTTTGTCGAGAATCCATTCCACGGTGCTCGGCGTGGAGATCTTGATCGACTGGATCTCGGTGTGCGCACCCTGGTTGCCGACGGTGTCCATCAGCCACGCGGTCTTCAGCACGAGCAGCCGCTGCTGTTCGATCCGCACCCGCGATTCGGCGATCCAGTCCTGCACCACCCCGGATTCGGCGATCGGTTTGCCGAACGTCTCGCGCGAGAGCGTGCGGCGGCACATCAGCTCCAGTGCCCGTTCGGCCATGCCGATCGCCCGCATGCAGTGGTGGATGCGGCCCGGCCCCAGTCGCGCCTGCGCGATGGCGAATCCGGAACCTTCTTCCGCGATCAGGTTTTCCGCGGGCACCCGGACATCCTCGAACAGCACCTCGGCGTGGCCGCCGTGATCGCCGTCGGTGTAGCCGAAGACCTGCATGCCGCGCCGGACGGTGAGTCCGGGCGTGTCCCGCGGGACGAGGATCATGCTCTGCTGCCGGTGCGGTGCGGCCTCGGGATCGGTCTTGCCCATCACGATGAAGATCGCGCAGTTCGGGTTCATCGCGCCGGAGATGTACCACTTGCGGCCGTTGATCACGTACTCGTCGCCTTCGCGGCGGATCCGGGTGGCGATGTTGCGCGCGTCCGAGGACGCCACGTCCGGTTCGGTCATCGCGAAAGCGGAGCGGATCTCGCCGTCCAGCAACGGTTGCAGCCACTGCTTGCGCTGGTGCTCGCTGCCGAACATGTGCAGGACTTCCATGTTCCCGGTGTCCGGGGCGGCGCAGTTGACCACGGCAGGCGCCAGATGCGGGCTGCGGCCGGTGATCTCGGCCAGCGGTGCGTACTGCAGGTTGGTCAGCCCGGCCCCCTGCTCGCCGGGGAGGAAGAAGTTCCAGAGGCCTCGCCCGCGGGCCTCGGCTTTCAGGTCGTCGACGATCGGCGGCGGTGACCACGGATCGGTGCGCTCGGCCAGCTGCTGCTGGAAAACGGGTTCGGCAGGGTAGATGTGCGAATCCATGAACTCGAGCAGCTGCCCGCGCAGCTGTTCGGTCCGGTCGTCGAACGCGAAGTCCATTACCTCTCCTCTTTGAGGGTCTCGTTGCCGTGCGAGATCAGGCGGGCGACGCCGTCGCCGATGCCCTCGAAGCCCGCGCCGACGGTCTGGCCTTTGCTGTGCCGGTAGTAGATGCCTTCGAGGATCACCGCGAGCTTGAAGAACGCGAAGCTCACGTACCAGTTGAGCGCGGACACGTCACGTCCGGACCGCTCGGCGTAGCGGGCGATCACCTCGTCGGTGCTCGGGTATCCCGGTGCGGAACTGGCGTTGGACACCATCTGCAGGGAAACCTTGTCCCGCTCGGCGTAGGCGACCAGCAGTGCCAGGTCGGTGAGCGGGTCGCCGAGCGTGGACATTTCCCAGTCCAGCACCGCGCTGATCCGGTCCCGGTCGTCCACCAGCACGTTGTCCAGCCGGTAGTCGCCGTGCACGACGGAGGCAGGCCCGGACGCGGGCAGCTTCGCGGCCAGCCGGTCGTGCAGTGCGTCGACGCCGGGAAGGTCGCGGCTGCGCGAGCCGTCGAGCTGCTTCTTCCAGCGCCGCAGCTGCCGTTCCAGGAACCCTTCCGGGCGCCCGAAATCGCCGAGCCCGGCGGCTTCCGGATCCACTGCGTGCAGATCGACCAGGGTGTCCACGAGCGCGTCCGCGATCGCCTTGGTGCGCTCGGCGCCGACCTCTGTCAGCTGCTCGGCCGAACGATACGGCGTGCCCTCGACGAATTCCATCACGTAGAACGACGCACCGAGCACGTCCGGATCGGTGCACAACAGCACCGTCTGCGGTACCGGCACCGGGGTGCCGGCGAGTCCGGTGAGCACGCGGAACTCGCGGCCCATGTCGTGCGCGGTCGGCAGCACGTGCCCGAGCGGCGGGCGGCGCACCACCCAGCGTCCGGCGCCGTCGGACACCAGGTAGGTGAGGTTGGACCGGCCGCCCTGCACCACCTCGGCGGTGAGCTCGCCGCCGACGAGCCCCGGGCGCTCCCGGTCCAGATGGGCACGCAGCCGGGTCAGGTCGAGTCCGGGTGGGTCGGTGCGGGTCATCGAGCCTCCTACGGGTGGTTCCTCGTCGCGGTACCGACTAGTCGGTATGTCATACCGGAAAGCACCCGGCCCTCGCCCGACCGGGTCCCGGCGCGCCCCGATCGGTGCGCGCCGGGGGAGTCACCCGATCAGCCTGGAGACCGTCTCGGCCACGCAGGCGGGCTTGCTCTCGCCCTCGATCTCGACCGTCCAGCGCACCACGGCCTGCTTTCCGCCCGGCACGTCGGTGATCTCGATCAGCTCGGCGCCGCCGCGTACCCGCGAGCCCACCTTGACCGGCTGCGGGAAGCGCACCTTGTTGAGCCCGTAGTTGACGCCCATGGTCAGCCCGTCGACCCGGTAGATCTCCTGGCCCAGCATCGGGATCAGCGACAAGGTGAGGAACCCGTGCGCGATGGTGGTGCCGAACGGCCCGTTCGCGGCCCGTTCCGCGTCGAGGTGGATCCACTGGTGGTCGCCGGTCGAATCGGCGAACTGCTGCACCTGGTCCTGGGTGACCGGGTGCCATTCGCTCTCGCCGAGGTGCTCGCCCACGGCGGCGGCGAATGCGGCGAGGTCGGGGAAAATACGCATCGCGCTCAGTCCTTCGGTCCGCCGGCCACGTAGATGACCTGACCGGACACGAAACCCGCGCCCTCGCTGACGAGGAACGCGGCCACGTTCGCGATGTCCTCGGGCGTGCCGACCCGCTGCACCGGGATCTGCGCGGCCGCGGCGGCCTTGAACTCGTCGAAGCTCATCCCGACCCGTTCCGCGGTGGCCGCGGTCATGTCGGTGGCGATGAAGCCCGGGGCGATCGCGTTGGCGGTGACGCCGAACTTGCCCAGTTCGATGGCGAGCGTCTTGGTGAAGCCCTGCATGCCCGCCTTGGCCGCGGAGTAGTTGACCTGCCCGCGGTTGCCCAGCGCCGAGGTGCTGGACAGGTTGACGATCCGGCCCCACTTCTGCTCGGTCTGGTACTTCTGCACCGCGCGGGTCATCAGGAACGAGCCGCGCAGGTGCACGTTCAGTACCGAGTCCCAGTCCTGTTCGGTCATCTTGAACAGCAGGTTGTCCCGCGTGATGCCGGCGTTGTTGATCAGCACGGTCGGCGCGCCGAGTTCCTCGGCGACCCGGGTCACGGCGGCATCCACCTGGTCGGCGTCGCTCACGTCGAGTGGCACACCCACGGCGCGACCGCCGTCGGCGACGATCGCCTCGGCGCCCTCGCGCACGCCCGCCTCGTCGAGGTCGAGCAGTCCGACGGCGAACCCGTCGGCGGCGAGGCGGCGGGCGACCGCGGCACCGATGCCACGGCCGGCGCCGGTCACGATGGCCACGCGGGAAGGGGAATCGCTCACGGGGGTCTCCTCATCGTCGAGAAACATCGTCGCGGAACCGTCGTCCGGCGGTTCCGCGGCGAGTCGCCGGGAAAGCAGGGCACTGGGCAGTCTGCCGCGTTCCGGCGATCGCCGCAGGCGGCTAAGCGTACGCTTATTACGAGAACCACGCGAGCCCTTCCCCGTGCGGCAATTTTCTCAGGCATTTGACTTAACGAGGCAGTAGGCGCCACTATCCGGGGACCCGCTTCGAAAGTCAGGAGCACGACCATGTCCGGATCGCCCCGTCCGCTGAGCGCGGGCAGCACGGTGGGCGACTGGCTCGATCACCCCGAGGGCGGCGCGCTGCTGCGCGAGCTGATCACGGAAGGCGGGGCGGATCCGGCCGTGCTCGCCCCGGCCCGCGGGCTGCCGTTGCGGCAGCTGGCCGAGCTGAGCCAGGGCAGGCTGCCGGACGAGGTCGTGCAGGGTCTGGTCCGGCGGGTCAACGGCGGCCTGCTGCCCGAGGAGCAACCGGAGTCCGGATGGCGCGAGCGGATCGTCCCGGACCGCTTCACCGGCCGCACGGTCGTGGTGACCGGGGCGGCGTCCGGGATCGGCAGGGCCACCGCGGCACGGATCGCGGCGGAGGGCGGCCGGGTCGTCGCGGTCGATCTGGCCGCGGACGGGCTCACCTCGCTGGCGCAGGAGACCGGGGCGGCCCCGGTGCCCGCGGACATCACCGATCCCGCCGGGGTCGAGCGGATCCTGGCGGCGGCCGGTGACCGGGTGGACGGGCTGGCCAACGTCGCGGGTGTCTCCGACGACTTCTCCCCGGCGCACGAGGTCGGTGACGAGATGTGGCGGCGGGTCTTCGCGGTGAACGTGGACGCCACGATGCGGCTGATCCGGGCCGTACTGCCGTCGATGCTCGACGCCGGCCGCGGTTCGGTGGTGAACGTGGCGTCCGAGGCGGCGCTGCGTGGTTCGGCGGCGGGGGTCGCCTACACCGCGTCGAAGCACGCGGTCGTCGGGATCACCCGCAATTGCGCATTCATGTACGGGCCGCGAGGTTTGCGGTTCAACACGGTTGCGCCCGGCGGGGTGGCGACCGGGATCGCCCGCGATCTGCAGTGGTCGGAATTCGGCTCCGAGCGGTTGCGTGAATTCCACCGGCTCATTCCGCCGATCGCGACCGCGCAGCACCTCGCCGCGTCGATCACGTTCCTGCTCAGTGACGACGGGGTGAACATCAACGGGGCGGTACTGCCGTCGGACGGGGGCTGGTCGGTGCAGTGACCCGCACCGGGACCGCGAGCGCGGCGAGTGCGCTCAGTTCGGTGAGCGCCATTCCGCGCTCGACCAGACCCAGCGGGATGATCAGCCACCAGCGTTGATCGGTACCGGCGGCGACCGCGATGGCGCCGAGGAGCACGGCGAACCAGGCCAGCGACAGTACGGCGAGCAGCCGGGCGGCGAGGCGGCGGCGTGGCGAGTCCGGGAACACCGGGCGGGCCGCGACGAGCACGGCCAGCGGCAGGCAGACGAACGCCACGACGCTTGCGATCCGGTGCAGCGTGCCGCCCGCGCCGGAAGCGGCGGCGTTGGTCCAGTCGGTCTTCGGGAACGCGACGACCACCAGCAACCCGATCGTCCACAGCGCACCGAACACGGCCGCGGCGGCCGGCAGCCGCCGTTGCCTGCGCAGCACGGTGAGCGTGAGCGCGGACCCCGCAGCCACGAGCGCGACGGCGAGGTCGAACACCCACTTGTTGTCCGACAGCCCGTACTCGCTGATCGTGCGCTGGGTGACGCTGATCTCGTCGGTCGGCGGAACCAGCTGCAGCAGCAGGACCAGCGCGGCCCCGGCGGCGAGTGCGGCGACCCCGGCGAGGGGGAGCAGGACGGGGCGGCGGTCCCCGGGCACGGTGGGCATGTGGTCAGCCTGCCAGGTGCGGGATATGTCCGGAGTGAACGAATGACCCGGTCACCGCACGGGTGCCCGGACGGCGGACCGGAACCCGGCACGAGAATGCCGTGGCGCTTTTACCATCCGTATACCCGACCGTCATGGGGACGGGGTTGGATCGGACCGGGCGGGATCGGGTCCACAGTGGACGTGTCCGGCGCCGCCCGCGGGCACTGCCGCCCTGGTCACAGGCCGGTTTCGTTGTGGCCAACAACAAAGTATGAATGATCTACGTGGCGGTTGGCAAGACCCTCGTGACCAGGTCTAGACCATCGTCGGGTAAAGGAGGGCAGAGTAGTCGGTGAGTTATTGACATTGTCCGCTCGCCCTGTGATTCTCAGCTTCACGCGCAATTGACGGAAGATCCCCCGACAACCCGTTCGGACTTCTCATGTGGCACAGATTCCTGGTCCCCCCGCTGAAGCTTAACCGCCGGGAAGCCGTTGAATTCGGCAGAGATGCGCGAAGACCACAAGCCTGATCAGGTCACCGTCGACCGTTTCCCGGTGCCGGGAGTGTGGTTTGCCCGGTTTCGGCAGGTTGGCTCGCCTGCTTGTCCCGCCTGAACCGCGGGCACTTCTGCGCACCGCAACTACCGCAGTCGCTGCCCCGCCGGAAGTGGCGATGAACCGCCTCGGGATGCCCGCACACGCAGATCTTCTCGCCGGTCATGTGGTGCGTTCACTCCTTGCTGCGCATTGCAGCGCCGCGGTCTCATCTCCTCCGGTGACCAGTGTAGCCGAACCCGCGCCGACGACGTCGCCGAAGCGGTGCCGGTGCCCGGGTTTCCCCGATCCGGAGCGGTTTCCGCCGCCACCACCCGCTCCGCCCGTTTTCCGATGCCAGTGCGTGCGCCGCCCGACGGCGACGCCGTTCCGACACCCGTGAAAGGTGGCCATGCGTACTCCCGATCCCCGCATCACATTGGTCATACCCGTGCTCAACGAGGCGAGAAACCTGGAGGTGGTGCTGCCCACCCTGCCGCCGGTGCACCAGGTGATCGTGGTCGACGGGCATTCCGCCGACGATTCGGTCGAGGTCGCGCGGCGGTGCCTGCCGGAGGCGGACATCGTCCCGCAGACCCGCAAGGGCAAGGGCAACGCACTCGCCTGCGGGTTCGAGCGGGTGACCGGTGACATCGTGGTGATGGTGGACGCCGACGGGTCCGCCGCACCGGAGGAGATCCCCGCGTTCGTCGAGACACTGGTCGCCGGTGCCGACTTCGCCAAGGGCACCCGGTTCGCCGCCGGCGGCGGGAGCGACGACATCACGCTGCTGCGCCGGGCGGGCAACGCGGTCCTCAGTGGACTGACGAACCTGTTGCTGCGGACCCGGTTCACCGACCTGTGCTACGGCTACAACGCGTTCTGGGCGGACGCGATCCCGGCGCTGGGCCTGCCCTCGTCGGCGGGCACGGAGCCCCGCTGGGGCGACGGGTTCGAGGTCGAGACGCTGATCAACTGCCGGATCGCGCTCGCCGGGCTCAAGATCGCCGAGGTGCCCAGCTTCGAGCGCGACCGGATCTACGGCACCAGCAACCTGGACACCTTCCGCGACGGACTGCGGGTGCTGCGGGTGATCTTCCGCGAATCGGTGCGGTCCCGCCGCAACCGCCGCCGCGGTGAGGCCGCGGTGTCCGGTTTGGACCGTGTGGTGGGCTCATGACCGAACGGCATCCCGCGGTGTCGGTGGTGCTCTGCTGCTACACCGAGGACCGCTGGGACGACGTCGTGGAGGCGGTGAAGTCGGTGGGCGGGCAGACCCGCCCGCCCGCCGAGCTGATCGTCGTCGTCGATCACAACCCCGCGCTGCTGCGGCGTGCGAGCGAGGCACTCGGCGCGCCTGCCGTGCGGGTGCTGGAAAACCATCACCGGGCCGGTCTCTCCGGTGCGCGCAACACCGGTTATGAAGCCGCGACGGGGGAGATCGTGGCCTTCCTCGACGACGACGCCACGGCGGATTCCTGGTGGCTGGAGGAAATGCTGGCGCCGTACGCGGATCCGGCGGTCGCCGCGGTGGGCGGACGGGCGATCCCGGCGTGGCCGGACGGTTCGGCGCCGCGGTGGCTCACCCCGGAGCTGTACTGGATCGTCGGCTGCGGCTACACCGGTCAGCCGCAGACCCGCGCCGAGGTGCGGAACCTGATGGGCTGCGCGATGTCGTTCCGGCGGGCACACCTCGAACGGCTGGGCGGATTCGCGGAGAGCGTCGGCCGCACCGCGGCGCTTCCGCTCGGCTGCGAGGAAACCGAGCTGTGCATCCGGCTGCGGCAGGAGGTCCCAGGGGCGAAGGTGGTCCTGGAACCGGCCGCGACGGTGCGGCACCGGGTCACCCCGAACCGCACCGCCCGCGGCTACATCCGGCACCGCAGCTGGGCCGAAGGGATTTCCAAGGCCGCGGTGTCCCGGCTGGTCGGAAAACAGGACGCGTTGGAAACCGAACGGTCTTACCTGCGTTCCGTGCTGCCGAAGGCGGTGGTGCGCGAGCTGCGCGGAGGAAACGTCGCCGGGGTCGGCGGCATCGTGGTCGCCACCGCGGCAGCCGGCGCGGGGTATCTGCGTGGCCGGCTGCGTCCGTTCGAACCGGAGCCCGAAACGTCCTCGATTCCGGTCCGCACCGTCGATCTGGCCGACGAGTCCGAAGTGGACTGGTCCGGCGAGGCTGCCGCGCTCGTGCGCTCCGGTGAGGTGGTGCTCGGCTCGGTGCGCCGTCCCGAGGACGCCGCCGTGCTCGCCGGCAGGCTGGCCGCACAGCGGGACGAACGGCCGCCGCGGCCGGAAACGCTGCCGCGGGTCAGCGTCGTGCTGGCGACCGCGGGCAGTCCCGACGACGTCGCCCGGTGCGTGCGGAGCCTGCTGGCCACCGGGTATCCGGACCTGGAAATCCTGATCGTGGACAACGTTCCCGACGGGCCCCGTGCGCAGCTGCGCGAACTGTCCACAACAGACGACCGGATCCGGCTGCTGCACGAACCGGTGCCGGGCGCGAGCCGGGCACGCAACCGGGGCGCGCGCGAGGCGACCGGCACAGTGCTCGCGTTCACCGACGACGACACCGTGGTGGACCGGGGCTGGCTCGTCGAACTGGTCGCGGAACTGGCGCAGCCCGGCACGCCGTGCGTCACCGGCCTCGTCGCGCCGTTGTGCCTGGACACACCCGCGCAGGTGTGGTTCGAGGCGTTCGGCGGCTTCGGCAAGGGCTACCGGCGGCAGACCTTCGACGCGGACCCGCACCGCCTGCAGTCTCCGGGGCGGTTCGGTTCGGGCAACAACATGGCCTGGCGCCGGGACGCTTTCCTCGCCCTCGGCGGCTTCGACGAACGGCTCGGCCCCGGACGGCGTACGAAGTCCGGCGAAGACCTCGACCTCTACCTGCGGCTGGTGCGTTCCGGCGAGCGGGTGGTGTACACGCCGCACGCCGTGGTTCGGCATGAACACCGTGCCACCGAAGGGGAGCTGCTTCGGCAGCTGCGCGGGTACGGTACCGGCCTCGCCGCGATGTACCTTCTGCACGCCGCCCGCCCCGGTGGTCTTCGCGAGCTCGCCCTTGCGGTGCCTCGCGGACTGCCCCGGCTGCTCGGCAGGCGGTCGGACAATGCCGGGACCACCGGGACCGGCGCTGAGCCGCCTGCGGTTCCGCGGAGGCTGATCGTCGAGCAGCTTCGGGGAACCGTGTCCGCACCACTGGCCTTGCTGCGGGAGCGCGCCCGGTGACCGCACGAACCATGACCGCGGTGAGTGCCGCACTGCTCGTCGTCACGCTGGGCACCGCGGCGCTCGCGGTGGCCGGCCTGACCGGACCGGTCCGGCTGTGCGTCACCCTGCTGTTCTTCCTCGCCGTCCCCGGCTGGTCGGTGGTGGCGTTCTTCCGGCCGGGCACGTCGTCGCTGACCTGGGCGCTGGTGCTCGCGGCCAGCCTCGCGCTCGATCTGCTCGCTGCCCAGATCATGTTGCTGACCAGCTGGCAGCCCGGACTGGCCTCGGCCGTCGGGCTGGCCGTCTGCGGGGTGCTGCTGGTCGTGCACCTGGCCACGGCGCAGCGTCCGGCAGGAGGTCGCCGGTGACGAGTTCGGCAACCGCGCCCGCGGCCTCCGGCGGCGTCCGGCGCGCACTCGGCGCGGGCACCGCACTTTCGCTCAGCGCAATGATCACCGGCGTGGCCGGGCTGGTCTGCTGGGTGGTCGCGGCGGGCACCCTGCCCCCGGACGCGGTCGGGCGGGCCGCTTCGTTCGTGTCCGGTTTCGTGCTCATCGCGGGCATCGCGCAGCTCAACGTCGGCCTCGGGCTGCTGCGCTGGCTGCCCGGCGCGGGCGGCCGCAGCGGCGCGCTGGTCGGGCGCGGCTACCTGGTGGTCGCGGCGACGGCGGTGGCCGGCGGGATCGTGTTCGTGCTGCTGCCGGTCGGCAGGCAGGCCGCACCCGGTCCGCTCGCCGCGCTGTTCGTGCTGGCGAGCGTGTGCTGGGCGCTGTTCCAGCTGCAGGATTACGTGCTGGCCGCACTCGGCAAGGTCTGGTGGGTGCCGCTGTTCAACGGCACGTTCGGGCTCGCCCGGATCGCGGTCCTGCCGGTACTCGGCGCGACGCTCGGTTCGCTCGGCGTGCTCACCTCGTGGGTGGCCCCGACGGTGGTGTGCACCGCGGTGGCGAGCGTGCTCGTCGTCCTGCAGGCCCGCCGCAAGCGCGCCGAACCGGCGCTCGTGGAGCTGCCCTCCGGCCGCGCGGTGGTGTCCTTCCTCGGCCCGACCTACCTGGCCACCATCGGCACGACGGTGCTGTACAACGTGGTCCCGCTGATCGTCACCGACCGGTTCGGCCCGGCGAGCGGGGCGGTCTTCTTCGTGGTGTGGAACGGCCTCACCGCCACCGACTACGCGCTCAACGGGTTCGTGAACTCGATGGTGCTGCGCGGTTCGGGTGAGCCGGCCGAACGCCCGGCGATCCTGCGCGCGGTCGGCAAGCGGCTTTCGCTGCTGGTCGGTGCCGGCGCAGTCGTCGGGCTGGTGCTGGCGCCGGTGCTGCTGAGCCTGTTCGGGCACGCCTACGCCGAGGAAGGCACGGCCGCACTGCGGATCGTGCTCGTCGGGGTGGTCGCTCGCACCGTCGTCGCGCTCAGCGTCGCCGCCCGGCTGATGGACGGCAACGGCCTCGGTGCGGCGCGGATCCAGCTGTCCGGCACCGTGCTCGTGGTGATCGGGGTTCTGCTGCCGACCGGGGGCCTTGGCCTTGGCGGTCCGGCGCTCGGGTTCACGCTGGCGCAGTCCCTGGTCGCGGTGACGGTGCTGCCGGGGCTGATCCGGCGGATGCGTGAGGTGGCGCGATGAGCCTGCTGCTGACGAAACCGGAGGAGACGGTCGCCGAAGAACCCGCGCCACGGCGGAGGGGATGGCTTTCGCCGGTCCTCGGTGTGCTGGCGGTGGTGCTGTACGTGCTCTTCCTCGCCCCCGTCGACCCCGGCAAGCTCGGGTCACTCGGCCTGATCGCCGCGGTGCATCCGGCGGTGCTGGTGGCGTTCGTCGTGCTCGCCACCGCGTTCGTGCTCGAAGTCCGGGCCCCGCAACGGCGTGCCTGGCTGCTCACCCTGCTGACCGTGCTGGCCCTGGTCGGCATGTACGGCCTGCCCTCGATCACCGAGCCGGTCGCCCGGCTGCCGGTCGCCTGGCTGCACGCGGGCTGGGCCGACTACATCGGTGCCCACGGCGAGGTGCTGCACGGGTTCGACGCGCGGTTCTCCTGGCCTGCGTTCTTCGCCGCGACGGCCTGGCTGAGCGACCTCGCCGGGATCGGGAATCCGGAAGCACTGCTGGCGTGGGCACCGCCGGTGCTGACCGGGCTGGCCGCGATCGGCGTGCACGCGGTCGCCACCGCGGTGCTCGGCCGTGGCCGGGTGCCGTGGCTGGCGGCCTGGGTGTTCCTGTGCGTCAACTGGGTCGAGCAGGACTACTTTTCCCCGCAGGGCCTGGTTTTCCTGCTCTACCTCGGTGCGCTGGCGGTGGTGTTCCGGTGGCTGTGCGGTGACGTCGCGCCCCGGCGCCGGATCGTCGCGTCGTTCGGGCTCGTGCTGCTGCTGGTGGCACTCGCCCCGACACACCAGGTCACGCCGTTCGCCTTCGCGGCAATCCTGTTCGTGCTCACCGTGACGCGGAAGATGCGGGTCCCGTGGCTGCTCGCGGTCGCGATCCTCACGCCGTTGACCTGGCTGGTGCTCGGCGCGAGCGACTACTGGGTGGGGCATCTGCACGTGCTCACCGGCGGCATCGGCGACCTTTCCGGTGCGGTGCAGGAGAACGTGCAGGCCAGGGTGTCCGGCGATCCGGGCCGGTTCACCGTGCTCGGCTTCCGCTTCGGGCTGGTCGGGCTCCTCGGGGTACTCGCCCTGGCCGGCTGGTGGGGCCTGCGCACCCCGCGCGGGCGCCCGATCGTGCTCGGCGTGGCGGCGATCGTGCCCGCCGGACTGGTCGCTCTCCAGTCCTACGGCGGGGAAATGCTGCTGCGGTCCTATCTGTACTCGCTGCCGCTGCTGTGCACGCTCGCCGGTGCCGGGCTCGACCGCTGGCTGCGCACGGCGCGGGCGCGCAAGCTCGGGACCGCGGCGGTGATCGTCGTGCTCGGTGCGTCGTCGGTGGTGCTGGTCGGCGCACGCGGTGGCAACGACAGCTACGTCGCCTTCCGTGCCTCCGACCGCGAGGTGGTCGCCGAGGCCTACCGGCTGGCCCGGCCGGGCCAGCGGATCGCGGCGCTGACCGCCTACGCCCCGCTCGACTGGGCCAGGGTCGGGGAGGTCAAGCAGGGTTCGCTCGAACGCACCTGTCCGCCCGCCCCGGACGTCGGCTCCTGCGTGCGCCGGGTCGGGCCCGATTTCGTGGTGCTCGACCAGGCGCAGGACAACTACGGCGTGACACTGCTCGGCCTGCCCGCGGGCTGGACCCGCAGGGTCGACACCGAGCTGGTCTCGTCCGGCGCCTACCGCGAACAGCTGCGGATCGGTGATTCCGTGCTGCTCGTCCACCAATCCGGAGGTACCCGATGACCGATTCACCCGCGCGGCTGCTCTACGTCGGCTGGACCGGGCAGGGCAATCTCGGCGACGACGCGATCGCCGACGCACTCCTGCCGCGGCTCACCGGCGTCGAGTCCTGGCACGCGCCGCACGATCCGGCTGCGCTCGCGCGCCGGATCCTCGACGGCGGTGCCCGCGGTTCGGGCGCGCGTGCGGTGCTGGTCGGCGGCGGCACGGTGGTCGGCAGGCGCAACTGGCGGCTGCTGCTCACCGCGACCGGGCTCGTGCTGGCCCGGCGCAGGCCGTGGCACCTGATCGGGATCGGCGTGGAGGATCCCGCGTTCCAGGGGCGGAATTCGTTCTCCGCCGGAGGAGAACTCGGCCGCTGGCCGAAGCTGCTCGAACGGTTCGACCGGGTCACCGTGCGCGGCCCGCGGTCCGCCGCGCTGCTGGCCGACGCCGGGGTGAGCGCCGAGATCGTGGGAGATCCCGCGCTGCTGCACGAAGCCGCCGAGGCCGAACCTCGGGAACGGCTGCTCGGCGTGAACCTCGGATTCGGCGACGACCTGTGGGGCCACGACCACGAGCGGGTGGTCGACGCGGTCGCGGATCTCGTGCGCGGCACCGCAGCCGACGGATGGTCCGTGCGGTTCCTGGTGATCAACCCGAAGGACGAACCGCTCGCCCGTGCCGCGCTGCAGCGCTCCGGCGTGCCCGGGGAAGTCCGCACCACCGGCACCGTGGACAGCTACCTCGCCGCGGTGGGGGAGTGCACGGTGCTGGTCGCGGAACGGCTGCACGCACTCGTCCTCGGCGCGGTCGCCGGGGTGCCGCTGGTCGGCCTGGAATACCAGCCCAAGTGCGCGGACTTCCTCGCTTCGATCGGCGCGGAGGACGCCTCGGTGCGCACGGACGTGGTGAACGCGGACATCCTGCGCACCCACGTCAGCGATCTCGGCAGCCGCCGGGACGTCGAAGCGAAACGGCTCGAGGGCCGCGTCGAGGAGCTGCGTGGCCTGCTGCACACCGAGCTGGACCGGATCCGGGCCGGCGCCGAGGTGGGTGCCCGGTGAGCGGCCTCGCCGGACGGCTGGTCCGGGAACTGCGCGTGGAACTCGGGTTCCTGACCCGGCGGGCGCTGCTGAACGTCGTCGCGGCGAGCACGTTCACGCCGCGGCCGTTGCGATGGGCGCTCTACCGGACGTGCGGGATGGCCGTGCGTACGCCGAACGTGTTCCCCGGGCTGCAGATCGCGGGCAGACCGGGCAACCTGGAAGTGGGCAGCGGGACGTTCGTGAACACCGGGTGCTTTTTCGAGCTCGTCGCGGAGGTCTCGATCGGCCGCGACTGCCAGCTGGGCATGCAGACCATGGTCGTCACGTCGCACCACGAAGCGGCGGGCGGCGGGGTTTCGCGTCGGCCGGTGGGCAGGCCGGTGCGGATCGGTGACCGGGTGTGGACCGGTGCCAGGGTGACCGTGCTGCCCGGGGTGACGATCGCGGACGACGTGGTGCTCGCGGCGGGCGCGGTGGTCACCAGGGACTGTCCCGAACCGGGGCTGTACGCCGGGGTGCCGGCGCGGCTGGTGCGGTCCGGTGTCCCGGTGGGCGCGCCGTGATCGGCGGGCTGGACTGGGTGGCGGCGGTGGCGTTCGCCGGGCTGCTGGCGCTGGTGCTGACCCGGACGGTGGTCGCCGAGCACGGCACGGTCGACAGACCGGTGTTGCGCCGGATGGACATCGCGGCCGTTGTGGTCGTGGTGGTTTTGGTCGCGGCACTCGTGGCGAGGGTGCTCGCCGAGCTGTGAGGAGGCGTAACCGATGACGAACCGGACGACGCGTACCGCGGTGGCCGCGGTGGTGGGACTTCTGCTCGGCGCGCAACTCGGCGGTGGCGCGGCGGAGGGGCAGGAACACGCTGCACATGCCCGCAGACTGATCGCCGAGGACGATTTCACCGGCGCCAAACTCGACACCACGAAGTGGTCGCCCTACAACGCGAAGTCGTCCAACGGGATTTCGCAGTGGAGCCCGGACGAGGTCGGCGTCGGCGGCGGGGAACTGCGGATCAACGGGCACGGCAGGGACCCGAGCGGCAAGACCAACCGCTCCGGTGCGCTGTGCTGGTGCCGCGGAGCGGGCAACCAGGCGTACGGGCTCTGGATGGTCCGCGCGAAGTTCGACGCCGGCAAGGGCTACGGCCCCGCGATGCTGCTGTGGCCGCAGTCCAACCACTGGCCCGAGGACGGCGAGCTGGACCTGGTGGAAAGCGCGCAGCCGAAGCGCACCACCGCGCTGTCGTCGGTCCACTGGGGTTCGCTGCCGAACGGCAAGCGCGAGAGCGGCAAACTGTGGGGCGATTACACCCAGTGGCACACCTACGCGGTGGACTGGCAGCCGGATTTCGTGAAGTACTCGATCGACGGGCAGACGGTGTACGACACCCGGTACAGCTTGCAGAACCCCGGCATCCCGAAGAATCCGATGCACCTGGTCATCCAGCAGGAGCCCGGCCCGTTCGGCGCGCCCAGCTGGATCCCGGCGCCGGACGCGTCCACCCCGGACCAGGTCATCGTGCACGTCGACTGGGTCAAGATATACAAGTGAGCAGGCGGGCCGCCCGCCCGGCGGCCGCAAGCCGGCGTCCGGTCGTCCGGGGTCAGGCCGCCCGGCCGGACCCGGTGACCTGGGCACGCAGCATCCGCAGCGTACTGTGGTCCACAGTGGACGGTTCGGCGGAGAGCCAGCCGCCGATCTCGTGCAGGAACAGCTCGGGGGTGAGCGGCGGAGCGGGTTCGCCGTCCGGTTCGGCGGTGCTCACCTCGCCCTCGCGGCTGGGGTACACGATCATCGCGCCGCGCACCGCCACGTTCGGCACCAGCTCGCGGTAACGGTCGAGGCTTTCGGTGAGCCGGCTGCCGCCGCCGCGGAAAGGACGGCCGTTGCGCAGCAGCCTGCCGTCCGTCCCGGTTTCGTAGTGCCCTGGCAACCACTGCTTCGATTCGATCAGTACCAGCCGCCTGCCGCACAGGACCGCGTGGTCGACGTCCGCGAACACCGAACCGGGCCAGGCGAGGCCGTGGAAGATGCGGGCGCCGGGCAGCCGGGTCAGGTACCGCTCGAGCAGGTCGGCGGTGAGCCGTTCGGCCAGCTCGTCGGCCTCGGTCCCGGGGGTGCCGAACACCGCGTCGCTGCCGAACTCCGCGGCGAACTCGTGCCGGGCCCGTCGTGCGCCGAGGAAACCGCGGGCCAGCCGCTGCACGAGCAGTGCGGTGCCCGCGGTGAGTGCCAGCCACACCATCAGCACCGGCGGCGTGAAGTCCACCCCGGCCGGCAACGGCAGCAGCACCAGCACCACTCCGGCGACCGCGGCGACGACCGGGGTGTGTCCCGGTCCGCGCCGCCTGCCGTGCCGCATCCTCGGGTCGTCTCCGGCGAACGCCCACCAGGCCAGGTCCTCGGGCACCAGGTCCGTCGGCTCCGGCACGAATCCGGGCTGCTCGCCGAATCGCCGCCGGGCCCGCGGGCGCGCCGGCACGGTCCCGGCGTCGTACCGCGCGCGGCGAACCGGGTCGCCGAGCGTGTCGTAGGCTTCGCGCAACAGCTGGAACGTGCCGGCGTTGCCACCCGCGTCCGGATGCCGTGCCTTGGCCAGCCTGCGGTACGCGGCCTTGATCTCCGCGGGCGACGCCGTCTTCTCCACGCCGAGAACCGCGTAGTAGTCGGCCACGATCGCGCTCCACCTCCGGACTGCGGCGCGGCAACCCACCTCCGGACTGCTGCCAGGCAACGATATGGGGTCGCCGGCCCCCTCGCCACCCACCTCCGCGGCGCGCCGGAGTGAACTCTGGTAAGGCTTCCCGGCCGTCGCCGGACGTGCCGGTGCGGCCGGTCGCCGCGGTGGGGTGAGCCACCCCGGTCCGGACCGGGGTGGCGCCGCATCCGGTGCTGGAGGGCCGGCACCCGCGCGGCCGGACGGCCGGTCCTTCGGCAACTTTCCGGACGCGGCCCTTCCCGTCCCGGTACCCCGTATGTTAAGAACCTTTACTAACTACGGGACGGAGGCGCGACGTGAGCTCATCCACCCGGCCGGGGGACTCCACGGCGACCGAGCTGCCACGGGCCGGCCTCGAGCGGCGGATCGGGCCGCTGCAGGCGACCGCGATCAACATGACGCAGATGTGCGGCATCGGCCCGTTCGTGACCATCCCCGCGATGGTCGCGACGATGGGCGGTGCACAGGCGATGTTCGGCTGGATCGTCGGCGCGCTGATCGCGCTCGCCGACGGGCTGGTGTGGGCCGAACTGGGCGCGGCCCTGCCCGGTGCCGGCGGGACCTACATCTACCTGCGCGAGGCGTTCCAGTACCGGACCGGGCGGCTGATGCCGTTCCTGTTCGTGTGGAGCGCGGTGCTGTTCATCCCGCTCATCATGTCCAGCGGCATCATCGGGCTCGTCCAGTACCTGGGTTACCTGGTGCCGGGGGTGACCGACGAGGCCGGGGTCACGCCGCTGGGCAAGGTCATCGGCATCGCGGTCGTGGTGCTGATCGTGCTCGCGCTGTTCCGCCGGATCGGGCAGATCGGCAAGCTCACCACGGCGCTGTTCGTGATCATGCTGGCCGCCGTGCTGACCGTCGTGACCGCCGCGTTCAGCCATTTCGACGGTGCTCGGGCGTTTGCCTTCACCCCCGGCGCGTTCGGCTCCGGCGGCGCGTTCTGGGGCGGTCTCGGCGCCGGGCTGGTGATCGCGATCTACGACTACCTCGGCTACAACACCTCCGCCTACCTCGGCGGTGAGGTGCGCACCCCCGGCCGGACGATCCCGCGCTCGATCTTCTTCTCCATCCTCGGCATCATGTCGCTGTACTTCCTGCTGCAGGTCGGCGTGCTCGGCTCGATCCCGCTGGAACAGCTGAAGACCGCGACGTCGGTGGCTTCCACGGTGCTCGAACAGGCGTGGGGCTCGGCCGCAGCGAAGGTGGTCACGGTGTTCATCGTCGTCGCCGCGATCGGATCGGTGTTCGCCGGTCTGCTGGGCGGATCGCGAGTGCCCTTCGAAGCCGCGCGCGACAAGGTGTTCCTGCCGTGGTTCGGGAAACTGCACAAGCGGCTGAACATGCCCACCGCGGGGGTGCTCACGATGGGCCTGATCACCGCGATCGGCTCGCTGTTCACCCTGACCGACGTGATCAACGCGGCGGTCACCGTGCTCGTGCTCATCCAGTCGCTGGCCCAGGTCGCCGCGATCTGGGTGCTGCGCCGGCGCAGGCCGAACCTGCAGCGGCCGTACCGGCAGTGGCTCTACCCGGTGCCGACGATCATCGCGCTCGCCGGCTGGGTCTACATCTACGTGTCCGCCACGACGCTGTCGATCCTGTTGTCGGTGGGCTGGATCGTGCTCGGTCTCCTCGCCTACCTCGGCTATGCGGCGGCGGAGAAGACCTGGCCGTTCGGGCCGAAGGAGATCCGCGAGGCGTTCGCTTCGCCGGTCGAAGGGGCGCAGGCATGAGGAAACCGTTGATCGCCGGGATCGCCGCGCTGGTCCTGCTGCCGGGTGTGCTGAGCGCACCGGCGTCCGCGCAGCCGTCGCTGCCGTCGGCGCCGCACGGGCAGTCCAGCATCGGTACGGCAGGCTGGCAGGTGCTGAGCACCGCGAAAGTCGCCGACGGCGGCGACCGGGTTTCACAGCCGGGCTACTCGACGTCCGGCTGGCTACCGGTGAAACCCGACGACGCGGGTGCGCCGGGCACCGAGATCACCGCGCTGCTGCAGAACGGGCAGTGTCCGGACGTCTTCTACTCCGACACCATGCGCAAGTGCTTCGGGTACGTGGACAAACTCGGCCCGGTGACCACGGAGCCGTTCTCCGATCCGTGGTGGTACCGCACCGACTTCGATCCCGGGTTCCGGCAGGGGAAGAACGCGAAGCTGACCATCCCGGGCATCGTCGGCGAGGGCGACGTGTGGGTCAACGGGACGATGGTGGCAGGCAAGGACGTGGTGAGCGGCGCGTTCGCCGGGCACAGCTTCGACGTGACGAAACTGCTGCGGCCGGGCAAGAACAGCCTGGCGATCAAGGTCTATCCCAACGATCCGACGAGCATGTACACCGTCGACGGCGTCGACTGGGGCCAGCTCCCGCCGGACAACGGCACCGGCATCCAGTATCCGCCCACCCTGCAGCTGTCCGACGCGCTCACCGGTGACAACGCGCATGTCGTGCAGGACAACGCCGCCGACCTCTCGACGTCCTCGCTGACGGTGAAGACGGACGTGACCAACAACGCGGATTCCGCGCAGACCGGTGACGTGGCAGCCACGATCGAACCGCCCGCGGGTGGCGGCGAGCCGATCGTGGTCACGCAGCGGGTCACGGTTCCCGCGCACCACAAGCAAACCGTGACCTTCACGCCCGCGGGGTTCTCGCAGTTGAAGATCGAAAATCCGCAGCTGTGGTGGCCGTATTCGATGGGCGGGCAGCCGCTCTACACCTTGCGTACCGGCGTTTCCCAGGGTGGTGTCACCTCGACGTCCACTTCGGACACCTTCGGGATCCGCACGGTGACCTCGAAGCTGGTCGGCAAGTCCGAGCCGCTGCCCGCCGGGGCCCGGCTGTTTTCCGTGAACGGAAAGGACTTCGTCTTCCGCGGCGGTGGTTTCGCACCGGATCTGTTCCTGCGCTACGACCGGGCCGACACCGCACACCAGATCGCGTTGATCAAGAACCTGGGCCTGAACGGCGTGCGGATCGAGGGTCACGACCTGCCGCAGGACTTCTACGATCAGGCGGACCGGGCCGGGCTGCTGGTGATGGGTGGATTCCTCTGCTGCGACGCCTGGCAGCCGGAGGCGCCGGACAAGCTGACCGAACGGGACTACCGGATCCTGCACGATTCGGCTTACTCGATCGCGCAGGCCGAACGCAGCCACCCCAGTGTGTTCACCTACGGCTGGAGTGACAACGAGCCGCTGCCCCGGCAGGAGAGCGAAACGCTCAATGCCTTCCGCGACGCCGACTTCCGGGTTCAGGTGGTCGCCTCCGCGGAGTACAAGAGCACCCCGACGCTCGGCACTTCCGGGGAGAAGGAAGGTCCCTACGACTGGGTCCCGCCGTCCTACTGGTACGACACCTCGCATTTCTCCGGCGACGATCCGAGCCGCACCAACGCGGGTGGCTCCTGGGGTTTCGCGAGTGAACAGAGCGCCGGGCACACCGTGCCGACACTCGATTCGATCCGCCGGTTCCTGTCCCCGGCGGAACAGGCGAAGCTTTGGCAGGATCCGGCGTACCACCAGTACCACGCCAATTTCGAGGCCGAGCACGGCGGTTACGCGTTCGGCACGCTCTACACCCTCGATCAGTCGATCACGCACCGGTATGGCAGCTGGGATTCACTCGAGTCCTATGTGGAATCAGCGCAGATCGCGAACTACGAGAACGCCCGCTCGCAGTTCGAATCGTTCCTCGCGCATTCGACAGACCGGGACAATCCGGCCACTGGCGTCGTGTACTGGATGCTGAACAAGGGCTGGCCCACCCTGTTGTGGTCGCTCTACAACGACGACGGGGACCAGCCCGGTGCGTTCTTCGGTGCGAAGAAGGCGAACCAGCCACTGCACGCGCTTTATGCCTACGACTCGGGCACGGTCACCCTGGACAACCTGGGTGCGCACACCCAGGCCGGGCTTTCCGTGCAGGCCAAGGTTTACGACACCGCGGGCAAGGTGCTCGACGACCAGACCGCAGGCGGGCTGTCGCTGGGCAGCCAGGACGTGCGGACCGGCGTGCTGAAGCCCGAGGTGCCCGCGGAGACCGCCCCGCCCGCCAAGGCGCAGGCCTACTTCGTGGAGCTGCAGGTCCGCCAGGGCGGGAAAGTCGTGGACCGCAACGTGTACTGGCTTTCCACGCAGAAGGACGTGGTCGACTGGGACAAGACGCTTCAGCAGCCACAGGCCACGTTGAGCCAGTACGGCGATCTGACCGCGCTGCGGGACCTGCCGGAGTCGCAGATCGGCGTGACCACCTCGACCCGGCCGGCGTCCGGTCCGGACGGTGCGGACACTGCGACCACGGTGACGGTGAAGAACACGTCGAAGACGCCGGCGGTCGCGTTCTTCCTGCGCGCGGACGTGCGCCGCGGCAATGCGGACGGCCGGCCGGCCGCGGGGGACAGCCAGCTCGCGGCGGCGATGTGGGACGACAACGACATCACACTCTGGCCCGGCCAATCGCAGACGCTCACGGTGACCTACCGCTGCGCGGACCTGCACGGCGCACCCGCGGTGATCAGCGTCGGCGGCGCCAACACCGAGCCGGTCGCCACCGCGGCCGGCGGACCGCTCGGCGGGGCGACCGAGTGAGGGCAGACGACCGTGTCCTTGGCATCGATTTCGGCGGGACCAAGGTCGCGCTGGGGCTGGCCGACCGCGCCGGAACCCTGCTGGCCACCCGACGGCTGGACACCGACGCGGAGGCGGGTGCGGAGCAGGTCGTCACCCGCGCTCTCGCCGCGGCGGCGGCGCTGGTCGAGTACGAGCGGACGGGCCTCGGCGCGATCGGCGTGGTGAGCCCGGGGATCGTGCTGCCGGACCGGATCATGCTGGCGCCCAACGTGCCCGGCTGGGAACGGCTGCGGCTGGCGGAGCTGGTGTCCGCCGGGTTCCCGGGGGTCCCGGTGACGGTGGGCACCGACGCGAAGGCGGCCGCGCTGGCGGAGTGGACCTGGGGCGCGCTGGCCGGTGCCGATCCGGCGGTGTTCCTGTCGCTCGGCACCGGAATCGCCGCGGCGGTGCTGATCGGCGGACGGCTGCTGACCGGTGCGAACGGCGCCGCCGGCGAGATCGGCTACAACCTGCTGTCGCCACAGGATCGCGGGGGTTTCGCCGGTGGATCGGCGCCACTGGAGGAGGCCGTCGGCGGGCGCGGGCTGGGCAGCCGGGCGAGCGCGGTGCTCGGCCGCCCGGTGACCGCGGCCGGATTGTTCGCGCTGGCCCGGGAGAACGCACCGGCCAAGGAACTGGTCACCGCGGCGCTGGACGAGCTGTCCATGCACGTGGCGAACCTGGCGATCGCGTTCGATCCGCACCGGATCGCGGTGGGCGGCGGCCTGGTCCGCTCGGCTGACGTGCTGATGCCCGCGTTGCGGGAACGCCTCGCCGCGGCAGTGCCGTTTCCGCCGGAACTGGTCGCCGCCCGCTTCGAGCAGGACGCCTCGTTGCGCGGCGCAGTGG